>JBDSSU010000386.1:0-6694 GCA_039928635.1 Opitutaceae bacterium
GGGATGGGCAGCGGAAGGAGCAGCATCACGGCCGAAAGTAGAATCGGAATCGCATGAACCTGTAACAGCCCCGCTGATCCTGTCAGCCAGAGCAGTCGCGGTTTCAGCAAAAGTTCGAACGCTTTCAGAATTTTCTCGGCGGCCGCAAAAACCTTTTTGAAGAGACGCGGCGACAATGCCGTGTCGAGCAGCCGTGCCGGAAGCCAGGGCTTTTGTCCCAGCGCGAGCCGCAGGCCGATCAGCGCGATCACGAGCCCGAATGGGGTGGAAAGTCCCGGCAGCGGAATTGGGGTCGCGAAGGGCAGGGCGAGCAGCATGACGAGCAGCACGTAGCCGCGCCCATGCAGCACGCCCATGACTTCGCGGAGCGTGACGGTTTCGATTTCGAATTCGCGCAGAATGAGGGCAAGATCCTCCGACAGCTTCCGCGGCTTCGGGGGAGAAAGCGGGATGACTTGTCCGCTCAGCGGCAGGAGAGGGTCCGTCACGGGTGGGTGGTGCGATTGGGAGTCAGGTGCCACGTCGGTTACCATACAGTTCGACGTGCAGGCGGTAAGCGTACCGGTACCCGCGCACCTTGCAAAGTTCCCCGAGCCACACCGCTCGCGTGCGCAAAGCCTCCACGGTGACCCCTTCAGGCATGAGCAGAATCTTGTGCCGCGGGATGTCGCGCTTCAGCGCCACCAGCATGTGCTCGAGTTCGTCGACGTCCTCCGGCCGTGAAATGACAAACTTGATCTGGTAACCGTAGCCGTCGAGCCACGCGCGCACGACCTCCGGCTGCCAGCGCGTTGCCTCATGCTTTTTCCTCCAGGTGGCGTGCGCGATGGCATCGGGCGCGGAATTCAGGAGCTTCGGCGAAAGCGAGGCGAGGTCACAGGCGATCCCCTCCGGCGCGACCGTGGCCGCCGTTTCGATCGTGAGGTGATAGCCCAGTTTTTTTAACTCCGCCGCAAGATCGCGAATCGCCTTGGCGATCATCGGCTCCCCGCCGGTGAGCACAACGTGGCGCGCGGCCGCGTGTGACTGCACTTCCGCCACGATCTGCGCGACCGTCCGCGGCTCTCCTTCCGGATTCCAGGAAGCGTAAGGCGTGTCACACCAGGTGCAGCGCAAATTACAGCCGCTGGTCCGCACGAAGACGGAGGGGACGCCGGTGAGTTCACCTTCGCCCTGCAGGGAATAGAAAACCTCGGAAATCAGCATGGGGAATCCTCTCCGACCAACGCAGCGCTCTGATCCCTCTGCCAGTTGATGGATGCTTGGTGCGTCTTCATGCGGGAGTATTCGCGGTGAAAGGCTTCGGCGGCAGCATTTCGTTCGACGCGTATTCGGTGGGGTCCGGCAGCCCGGCAAGGGCAAAGGCTTCCCGACGCTCCACGCAGGTGCCGCACTTTCCGCAGTGGATTTCCCCGCCTTTGTAACACGACCAAGTCCGCGCGAAATCGATTCCGAGCTGCGCTCCGGTCGCGGCGATCTCCGTCTTCGTCAAGGAAATGAATGGCCGCAGTAAATGCACCTGCGCGTAGGTACCGAGCCGCATCGCTTCCCCCATCGCCTGCATGAAATCCTCGCGGCAATCCGGATAAATCGCGTGGTCTCCGCCGTGCGCTGCGATTGCCAGCGCTTCAGCGCCCACGCTCTCCGCGAATCCCGCGGCAATCGAAAGCATGATCGCGTTTCGAAACGGAACCACCGTCTGTTTCATGTTTTCGGCTTCGTAATGCCCCTCGGGAATTTTCCCGCCGCTCGTGAGCAGATCGGAAGCAAACAGCTCGTTGACGAACGGCAGCGCGACGACTTGGTGACGCACGCCGAGTTTCACCGCATGCTCGCGTGCAAAGGGAATTTCCCGGTGATTGTGCTTCGCGCCATAGTCGAAACTCACGGCCGCGATAGTCGCATGCTCCCGCGCCGCCCAGTAAAGCGCGGTCACCGAATCCATCCCGCCGGAACAAAGCACGACTACTTTCATCAAGTTAAGCTGTCGCCAATCTGGCGCGTCTGCCAATCCTGCTCTTTCCCGCGGTTGTCTCTTTTTCCTGACCGGAGGATCGGACGACGGACGAAGGGGAACGAAACCGAGTCCTCAGCCCGATGCTCATCTTCCACGATCCTCGCTGCGCCGATTACGGCTCCCCGCTCCGTCCGGAACAACCCGCGCGGGTAACCGAAAGCGTGGTCCATCTCAGGTCGGCGCATCCGGGCTGGGGTTGGCGGGTACCAGCAAACGCTATTGCCGACCGCGTTCTCCTGCTCGCCCACACCCGCTCCCATCTGAACCGGCTCGATGAACCGCGGGATTTCGATGGCGACACTCCTTTTTTCCCCGACATCGCTCTGCACGCCCGGCGTTCCGTGGCGGCAGCACTCGCTGCGGCTGAGCACGCGGTGAATCAACCCTCACCGGCTTTTTCGCTGATGCGTCCTCCGGGGCACCACGCGACGGCTGATCAAGCGATGGGTTTTTGCTATCTCAACCCAATCGCCATCGCGGCACTTGCTGCGAGAGCACACCTCAAACTGGCCCGGGTCGCCGTGTGGGATTTCGACGCGCATCACGGCAATGGCACCGAAGCGATCCTCGCCGGACATCTCGCGTCCGGCGGCTCCGGTCTATTTTTCGCGTCAGTGCACCAATATCCCGGCTACCCCGGCACAGGGACGAAAGACTTGGGTCCGAACCTTCGCAATTGGCCGATTCCGCCCGACACGTCTCGCGTCCGTCACATGGACGCGTTGCGTGACTCGTTCGAGTCCGTATTGGAATTCCAACCCGATCTCATCCTTGTTTCCGCCGGGTTCGATGCTTACGCGCGGGATCCGATCACCTCCATGACTCTGGAGCAGGAGGATTTTGCCGAACTTGGAACCTGGCTGCGCGAGCGTCGCCGGCCCGCGGCCGCCCTGCTGGAAGGCGGATACAGTCCGGACCTGCCTTTGTTGATTGATGCCTTTCTTTCCGCGTGGGAGAACGACGCGAATCCCCCATGATTTCACGCTTCCTTCCACTGCCCGTTCGCCGTTTGCTGGGCGTGAAAGTGACGACCCGCCCGCCTGTTTATCAGCTTCTTGATCAGCCCGATTCCCTTGCTCCGCTGTTTGCGGCACTTGATCGGGTGGAGGAGGTCTTCCTCGATACGGAAGCGGACAACATGTACCGCTACAAAACCCGGGTTTGCCTGCTCCAGTTCATGGTGGACGGCGAAATTTACCTGGTCGATCTGCTCGCGCCGGGGATCAAACTCGAGCCGCTCTGGGAACGTCTCGCGCAGAAACACCTCGTGATGCACGGGAGCGATTTCGATCTCAGGTTGCTGCATGATCTCTGCGCCTTCCGGCCCAAGAGTATTTTCGACACGATGCTCGCGGCGCAGCTCCTCGGCCGCCAGCGCATTGGTCTGGCCGGCCTGCTCGAAGAACACTTCGGGGTCGCGGTTGATAAATCCGGTCAGAAAGCAAACTGGTCCCAACGTCCCATCACGCCGAAGTTGCTCAATTATGCCGCGCTGGACGTCTGGCACCTGCCGGCCCTCCGCAATATTCTGACGCGCGAACTGGTCAAACGCGGCCGCATGGAATGGCTCGAACAGCAATGTCGCGCGCAGATGGAAGCGGGTTCGACCGGTTTCGCGGCGGCGACGGAGAACGATTGGCGCATCGGGCGCAGCGAGCGCTTACGGGGGCCTGGGCTCAGTGTGTTGCATGCGATCTGGCACTGGCGGGAAGGGCAGGCGCAACGCCTCGATACTCCCCCGTTCAAAGTCTGTGGAAACGCGCTTCTGCTCCAAATCGCCGAAGCAGCGGAAGCCGGCGATTCCGAGCAATCGATCCTCGAGCGCGTGAATCTCGGCAAACGTCACGACCGCCTTTTCGCCTCTTTGGCGGCGGCATTGCGTGCCGGGCTCGCGCGGGATCCCAAGAGCCTTCCCCGTCGGCCGGGCCGCGATCCCAGCCATATCTCACTCACGCAGTCGGAGATTGAATTACAGGACCGCATCAAAACGGATCGCGATCGGATCGCGGCCAAGCTTGGAATCGAAGCCACGTTGATTGCCAACCGCTCTGCGCTCGCGCAAATCGCGCGGGAGCCGGACCGCCTCGACGACCTGCTGCTTCCCTGGCAGGCAGACCTCTTGCGGACGGCACCCGCCTTAAAAGCTTTGTGATTATCGTTCTCGCGCGCGTGGAAACCCCGCGTGCCGAGACGCTTTGCCGGCTTTTTCTTTGCGCTGCGACGCTTTTGCCTGACCCTCCCTCGCGTGCCGCCCGTCTCTGTTTCCAACGCGAATATCGCCCGCCATCTCGGCCTCATGGCGGCGACGCAGCCGCAAACGCCGGCACTTAAAATTCCCCGCGGACGGACGGCGGAAGGGCGGATCGATTATCTCGTGCTGACGTTCGCCGAGCTCGATGCCGAGGTCGACGCGTGGTGCGGCCGGCTTATTTCCCGCGGCGTGCGCCGGGGCGATCGCGCCTTGGTCATGGTGCGACAGGGATTGCCGCTGATCGCTTCCGTTTTCGCGCTGTTCAAACTCGGAGCCGTGCCCGTGGTCATCGATCCCGGCATGAGCCGGGAAACGTTTCTCGCGTGCGTCGCCCGTTCCCGACCGCGCGTACTGATCGGGATTCCGATGGCACGAATCTTCAGTCGGATTTTCCGTCGCGCCTTTTCGTCTGTGAAAAATCGAGTCGCCGCCAGTAGCGCCCTCACCCATCGCCTCACCAAAGCAGATGCGAGGAAACGGGTTCCCGCCTACGAAACAGCGACATCCGGAGCGACCGAACTCGCCGCGATCCTCTTTACCTCGGGCTCCACCGGTTCGCCCAAGGGCGTGTGTTATGAGCACGGGATGTTCGACGCGCAGGTTCGCTCGATTCGCGGGACCTACGATATCACGCCGGGAGAAATCGACCTGCCCCTGCTGCCGATCTTCGCGCTTTTTAACCCAGCGCTGGGGATGACGACAATCGTCCCCGAAATCGATCCGCGGGCCCCCGCCTCGGTCGATCCGGAAAAAATCGTGCAGGCGATCCTGCAGGAAAAAGTCACTTCGTCGTTCGGCTCGCCCACGCTTTGGAAAAAAATCGGGGACTACTGCGTCGCGAACAATCTTTCGCTGCCCAGCCTCCGGCGGGTGCTCTGCGCGGGGGCTCCGGTGCCTGCGGAGCTGTGGGACGCTTCCCGAAAATTTCTGACCAATGGTCAGCTGCACAGCCCCTACGGCGCCACCGAAGCGCTCCCGGCCACCAGCATTTCGGCGGACGAGATCGAGACGCTCGTCGGCCCGGGCGCGTGCGTCGGTTTTCCTGTCTCGGAGGTGGACGTGAGAATTATCGAACCGGCCGATGGCCGGCTCCCGAGCATGTCGGATACTCAGGAAGTGCGCCGCGGCGGAGTGGGGGAGATCATCGTACGCGGCCCGGTGGTAACGAAAGTTTACGATGACAACCCGGCGGCAACGACCGGTGCGAAGATTTCCTTCACGCACGATTTCGACACGGGCTTTTGGCACCGCATGGGGGATTGCGGCTACCTCGACGGCGACGGCCGGCTCTGGTTTTGCGGTCGTAAAGTTGAGCGCGTCGAAGCGCGCGGTGGCATGCTTTATCCTGAGCCCTGCGAGCAGGTTTTTCGGGTTCATCCTCGTGCGCGGCGATGTGCTCTCATCGGCTTGGGCGAGCGGGGTGAACAAATTCCCGCGCTCGTCGTGGAAACGGCGATCGGCGGCTCCGACGACGGAAGCGTGCTCGCCCGCGAGCTGCACGCACTCGGCGCGAAACAAGCGCATACGGCTCCCATCCTCATCTTTTTCTTCCGGGAGAAATTTCCCGTCGACGTCCGGCACAACGCCAAGATCCATCGGCTCGCGCTCGCGAAGTGGGCCATCACGGCCGATCGATTCGAAATCGGAACCGCCTAGTCGGTCATCTCCAAGCCGGCGTGAGGCCGCGGTCGTTTGCCTGCTTGCGCGCGGCGCGCAGTTTATCCGTGTTAGCTTGGTGGCGAAACATTCTCCGACGCTCGTGACGGGTGGCACCGGGTTTCTGGGGCGTCGTCTCGTCGAGCGGCTGCTCGCCGAAAACCGCAGCGTCACCGTGCTCGGTCGCAACCCGGCGCCCGATCTAGAGGCGAGGGGAGCGCGTTTTATCGGCGCGGCACTCGAGGATGCCGAGGCGGTGCGCACCGCGTGCGCAGGGATGGAAACGGTGTTTCACGTGGCCGCGAAAGTGGGAGTCTGGGGGCGCTACGATGATTTTTTCCGCGCTAATGTCCTCGGTACGCGCGCGATTCTGGCCGGTTGCCGGACGCATGGTGTGCCCCGGCTGGTTTTCACGAGCACGCCCAGCGTCGTCTACAACGGTCGTGATCTCGCGGGCGCCGACGAGTCGCTGCCCCTCACCACGAGTTGCCCGAGCCCCTATCCGCTCACCAAGGCGATTGCCGAACGCGAAGTGCTCGCGGCAAATTCGTCAGCCCTCGGCACGATCGCACTGCGCCCCCACCTGATCTGGGGCGTGGGCGATCCGCATCTCGTCCCGCGGTTGCTCGAGCGAGCGCATACCGGGCGCCTCCGTATTGTCGGCTCAGGTCGCAACCGCGTCGACCTGGTGCACGTCGAAAACGCGGTGGACGCGCACCTCGCGGCCGAGCGCGCTCTGCAGGTTTGTCACGTAATACGTGACAAACCCG
>JBDSSU010000387.1:0-10375 GCA_039928635.1 Opitutaceae bacterium
ACGAGTGCGTATGGAAGCCTGACCGAACGGGAACGCGGCCAGCCCCTCAGCCCCAAACCATCCGGAAAAAAGGTGAACCTTTTTAAAATCCACTCTCGACACGCCTTCTCATGGAAGGCGCTAGAGCCAACGACCACAGCTGTCACGATCCGTGCTGCTGCACGGCTCGCGCCAGCTGTGGTCGTGGCTCATCTTTAACGTTCGGCAAAAATAGGCCGAGGTTGACGCGCGAAGGAAGAAACTCACTTTTTGCCGCATGACGCTCGCAGAATTCCCCGCGCTCCGGAAGCTGCCCAAGCGCCAGAAGCTGAGGCTGGCGGAAGAACTCTGGCGAGCGGCTGTCGATGACGCCCTGCCGGTGAGCACGGACGGTTGAGCAAGGCCTCGATGACGGTGATGCTCAGCTTCGGGTTATGCAGATTGTGTTTCGGGGCCGAGTCGTGGCGGGCGCGGTGAGCTCAACAGGAATTTTTCCAGCCATGATTCAAATGGGCGAACGCCACCGCAGCGATGGTGGTGTTTATGTTGCCGCCTCGGAATTCGCGGTGAGCGACGCTTGGAGTAATTTGGCCAAGGTATTTTCAATGTTTAACGTGCAATGCAAAGAGCCGAACCGGACGCAGGGCGCACAGGCACGCGAGCGAATCGATCTTCAGGAAAAGCGTCGCGAGGCCGCGTGTCTCGGCGAGGGCGAGGAACCGTGCTTCCGGCAGCATGGTCCCGAGCAGACCACCGGCGCTTTTTGAGCGTTTCGCTGAGCAACCCGCGCTGGTGCACGCGCACCTGGCAGAGGGTGCGCAGCCGAGGCGGTCGACGTCTTCTTGAAAACGAATCCGAGTGAGGCCGGCCCCCGCGCAGCCGGCCCACCCCGGCCAGTTCGCGGGCGTCAATCCGGTCGGTCTTGTTTTGCCGCAGCACGTTCGCGGCGCCCATGAGGCGCTTCGCGAGGAACTCGACGCGGCAGCGTGAAGGGTCGAGCGACGCTGCCTGAATTCGATGTCCGGTGAAATATCATCAGACGGACCTTACGGCTCCTCCAACAATTCCGCGGCACCTATCTGAAGTCGTGGGAGACCTTTGTTTAGCTCCGAAAACACTGGTGCGGGCGGCGGGAGTCGAACCCGCCTCTCATGCTTGGGAAGCACACATATTACCGATATACTACGCCCGCGAAAAAGAACTCGGTGCAAAAAGATCGGAAACCCCGCCCGTCGCAATCACGAATAATGGCGCCGCCCCTCCAAGGCGCTCTTCAACGTCACCGAATCCGCGTACAGCACTCCTCCGCCACTCGGCAACCCGAAGCCGATGCGCGTCACTTTGAGCGCCTTCCCGGCATTCGCCGACAGATGCTCCGTGAGGTAGTGACAGGTCGCTTCTCCTTCCACGTCGTTCGAGAGGGCGAGGATCAGTTCTTCGACCTCCCCCCTCTTGGTCCGCTCGCTGAGCGAAGCCAGATTGAGATCGCCGGGGGCCACCCCTTGAATCGGAGAAAGCTTGCCGTGCAACACGTGATAGTTCCCCCGATACGCTCCACTTCGCTCGATGGCGACCAAATCGGGAACGTGCTCAACCACGCAGACGATCGATTGATCGCGTTTCGGGTCGGCACAGATCGCGCACAACTCACCTTCCGCCAGATTCCCGCAACGCGAGCAGCGTCGCACCGCGCGCGCCGCCTCCTCCAGCGCGGCAATCAAAGCCGGCAAACGGGCGGGTTTCTCCACCAGCAGATTGAGCGCGATCCGCTCTGAGGAACGAAAGCCCAGCCCGGGGAGTTGCTTCAGGTGCTTCTGCAGCTTTTCAAACGCAGGCGTCATCGATGCTCGCTTTCTGACCCGGGCTTGCCACCCGCCGCCGCAAGGGGGCCGGCCTGGGCGTCGCCATCCCGGAATCGAAAATCCTACATCAGACCCGGCATTTTGAAGGCGGAGGTGACCTTTTCCATCTCGGCATCGTTGTAGGTCTTTGCCTGTTTCGCGGCATCCTGGAGGGCAGCGAGCAGCGTATCGGCCACGAGCTTGGCATCCTCCTTGAGAAATTCGGGATCCAAAGAAAGCGCGAGGAACTTGCCCGAGCCACTGACTTTGATTTTAACGGCGCCGCCGCCGCTCGTGATTTCGATTTCTTTCGCGTCGAGTTGGGTCTGGAGCGCTTCGATGCCGCGCTGCATTTTCTGAGCTTGTTTAAGAAGGGTGCCTACGCCGGCCATGGTTGATCGTTGGGTTGAGGATTAAACTTGGTGAGAGGGATCGAGCTTTCAGTGGCTCGCAACGCGCCCGAATCTTCAAGCTCTTAGTAGAGAGGCGTAGCCTTCCTGGAAACTCCGATAACGTGGCGTCCAGCCCAACATCGTTTTCAATTTCGTGTTCACGATAATGCGATCGGGCGTCACCGCCCGCCGTCCGGCCGCCGGTTCACCACTAAAATGCGGGGCTGGAATTCCCAGCTGAGCCGCGATCCACGAAGTGATCTCCGCCTTGGTTGCCGCACCGTCGTCGGCGACGTTCAGAACCACGTCCTTCACTTCGCTCGGCGCCTGAAACGCCGACCACACCGCCGCACAGATGTCTTCGAGGTGAATCAGGTTCAGCTGGTAGTCCCCCCGTCCGGCTACCTCGCGAGCTTTCACCTGTTCGAGCAGATGGTGGCGCCCGGGACCATAAATTCCGGCCAGTCTCAAAATAAACCATCTAGCAGCGGCGTCGGAGCGGGGAGACGAAGGCCCAGGAGCTGCGCGGTCTCCCTTCGCGGTACTCACCGTTTTCCCAAGCTCCCCGTGCGAGACATCGCGCGTCGATGACGCGCGCAGGAGGTTCTCGGCAGCGACCAGCACGGAGGCGCGTTCGCCCGTTCCGTCCGTCTCCGCCCTTTCATCCACGCGAAACCCACCACCCTGCGGATAGACCGATGTGCTGCTGGTATAAACGAGCGTGCCCGCCGTGCCTTTAGCTCGGGACCAACCGATGATCGACTTCATCCCACCCAGATAACTTCGCTCGTAACCGGACAGCCCCCCACCCCCTGAACTCACGCAATTGAGCACGAAGTCGGCGCCGCCCGGAATCCGGTCGTGCCAGCCGTGGTCCGCGAGATCCGCCACGACAACCTCCGCACCCGCCGCCCGTAACGCGGCGGCTTTTTCTTCATTCCGGGTGAGAGCGACCACCCGCATTCCCCGAACCAATCCTTCGCGCGCGATCGCCGCACCCACGTACCCTGCCCCAAAAATCACGAGCCGCTTCCCTGAAAAATTTCCGTGGGCATTCGCCGTCATGCGTGCTCCACTCACGCGCATGCCCACCGTCCTGGCAATCCTCGCCGACGGCTTCGAGGAAATCGAGGCGACGACTCCCATCGATTTGCTTCGTCGCGCGGGCGCCGAAGTCACGGTGGCCGCCCTCGGAGAAGGAATCCACGTCACCGGTCGCATGGGCATCACCCTCCACGCCGACACCACGCTTGCCGCCCTTACCGCCGCAGTGCCGCCTCGCGAATTCGACTGTCTTTTTCTCCCCGGTGGCCCCGGCGTGAAACTCCTCCGCGCAGACCCACGCGTCCGCCAACTTGCACTGACCCAGGACGCGGCCGGTCGCTGGCTCGCCGCGATCTGCGCCGCGCCGGCGGTCTTGCACGACGCCGGCTTATTGGCCGGCCGTCGGTATACCGCACATGCTTCGGTCGCGAACGAACTTCCCTCCATCCTCCGCGATGAACGGGTCGTCACCGACGGACATTTGTTGACCTCCCGCGGCGCCGGAACTGCCTTGGATTTCGGTTTGCTGATGGTGGAAAAACTTTTCTCCGCCGACCAATCCCGTGAGATCGCACGCTCGATCGAGGCGTGAACAATCGCGCGAAGGTGACGCGTTAGCCCCCAATCCTTGTGCCGCCTTTCGTAATTTTCGCCTTCGAGACAAACGCGGTCGCTCTCCTTTTGGAGTGATACCTCATGCGGATCACGATCGTCGCAGGGTTTTTCTCCCCCGTCGCACCGCAAGTCGGGGCCTCGACGGGGACCATGTGGCAACGGCTCGCCTTCGAATTTGCCTCTGCCGGGCATGAAGTGACTTTGGTCTCACCTCATTCGCCAAACTTGGCCCGGAGGGAGAAGGTCAATGCCGTTGACCACATCCGTCTTCAGGGAGCAGACGACCAGGATTCTTTTTTGCGGAATCTTGTTTCGGATTTTCGGTGGAGCTGGCGCGTGGCGCGTAATCTTCCGGCAGCTGACGTTGTGATCTGCCACACCGTCACCCTGCCGGTGTGGTTGCGGTGGCTGAAGCCATCGGCGGGCCGGGTTGCGGTGGTCTTGGAAAACATGCCAAAGGGCGCCGGGCGTTTTTATGGCGCAGCCGATCATCTTCTTCCGATGAGCGCGGCCATCGTTGCTAAACTTGGCGCGGGAAACCCCCGCCTCGCCCGGCGAATCACCCCGTTTCACCACCCCATCGATTGGGCGACGCAGGCGCGGTGGGCCGAATCGGAAAAATTTTCCCACGCATCAGCGGAATCCTTGTCCGGCACGCGCAAGCTCACGATCGGGTACGTCGGCCCCATTCATCCCGAGAAAGGCCTGCGCCTGCTCCTACGGGCCGCTGAACTCCTGCTCGCCGAAGATGTGCCGCCGTGGCGGCTCGAGATTATCGGCCCTTCCTCGATTTCACAGGGCGGAGGCGGAGAGATGTTCCGGGACGCTCTCTCCGCGGATTTTGGACGCGCGCTCGGCGACCGGATTGCCTTTGTCGATCACGTGTCCGACGCCGAACAACTCGCCGCCCGCTACGGAGCGATGGACCTTTTCTGCTACCCCAGTTTGACGGAGAAACGGGAAAACTTCCCCGTGACCGTGGCCGAAGCGATGGCCGCCGGCGCCACACCGGTTGTCTCAGACCTGCCGTGCTTCCGGGAGCTCGTGCGCGATGAGGAAACCGGCCTGATTTTCGACCAATGCCCACCGGGCGGAGAAGAGCGACTAGCGGCCAAGTTCGCCCGGTTACTGCGCGATGGCGGACTGCGCCGCGGGCTCGCGCGACGCGCCCAGGAGCAGGTGCGTCGGTATGACTACACCGAGAGCGCTCGAAGCCTGGCGGCGCAACTCACGTCACCGAAAACCTAATGCAGCTTTGCCAGCGGCGAACTCCGCGACGCGGCACCGCGCGTTTCTGCTGGATGCAACCCGCGTTCTCCCGACGATCCATCTGATGCGGTGGCAAAAACCGGGCGCGTGGTCTTTCTTCTCCGGCTTTATCCTCCGATCCTTTTCCTGAATGAAATCCTACGACTTTCTCGTGATCGGCGGGGGCAGCGCCGGCTATAACGCCGCTCGTGTCGCCGTTTCCTTGGGCATGAAGACGGCCGTGATCGACGGTGCGAAGGAGCTGGGCGGACTTTGCATTCTCCGCGGCTGCATGCCGTCGAAAACGCTCCTGTACATGTCGGAGGTGTTGCACCAGGCCCAGCGCGGAAAAATTTTCGGCCTGAAAATTCCTTCGGCACGCGCGGACATGAAAGCGATGCAGGCGCGGAAGCGAAAAATTATCGCCGAGTTTGCCGCCTCCCGCATGGAAGGGCTGAATTCCGGGAAATTCGACCTCATCCGGAACCAAGCCCGTTTTGTGAACGCGCACACGGTGGAGCTCGGCGACGGCCGGCGGCTCCGCGCCAAAAACATCCTGGTCGGCACGGGTTCAAAGGTGAGTGTGCCGCCGGTGCCAGGCCTTGCCGAAACCAAGTTCTGGACGAGCGACGAGGTGCTCGATTTGGATTTCATCCCCAAAAGCGTCGTCGTACTGGGCGGCGGCATCGTCGCCTGCGAACTCGCGCAGTTCCTCAATCGCATCGGAACGCGGGTGACGCTGGTGCAACGCAGCCCGAACATTCTCCGTGACCATTCCGAGGATGCCTCCGCGGTGGTGCAACAGGCTTTCGTCGACGAGGGCATTGAGCTCTTCGCCGGCACCCAGATTCAACGCGTCGCCAGCGATCGGCGGGGAATCGCCGTCACGTTCGCGCACGACGGAAAAGTCCTGACCCGCCGGGCGGCCCACCTGTTCAACGCCCTTGGCCGCGAGCCGAACACCACCGGCCTTAATCTCGCGGCGGCAGGGGTGAAGGCTCGTTCCAACGGCCAGATCATGATCAATGCCTGGCAGCAGACCAACGTGCCGCACATCTACGCCGCGGGCGATTGCTCCGGCCCGGCTGAGATCGTTCATATTGCCATTCAGCAGGGGGAACTCGCCGCGCGCCACGCCGCCAAGGTCAAAAAACTCAAGCCCGTCGACTGGTCGCTGCTGTTGAACGTTGTCTTCACCGACCCGCAACTCGCCACGATTGGATTGCTGGAGGGCGAGCTGACCGCAAAGGGCACCCCTCACATCGCGGCCAGCTATCCGTTCAACGACCACGGAAAATCCATCCTGATGGAAGCGAACTATGGCTACGTCAAAATCATCGCCGAACCCAAACGCGGCCGCATCCTCGGCGCGGAGATCGTCGGCAAGGATGCGGGCGAATTGATCCACGCCTTCAGCGGACCGCTCGTGATGCGCGCAACTGTCTTCGATTTGCTGCGGGCGCCTTGGTACCACCCCACGCTCGCGGAGATCATCACCTATCCTCTGGAGGAAATCGCGGAGAAGATTGGCGCGGCGAACCGGAAAGGCTGAGCAGGACGGAATTGTTTCTCGCGACGGGACGAACAACGCGAAGCTTGAAGAAGAGATCAGACTTTTTTCTTCGCTCCCCTGCCCCTTCGCGAGAAATCGTTCTGTCACCCGGCCGCGATCGTGAGCAAGTCACCGAGTTCCACGCGTTTTTCGTAGAGCGCTTTGCCCACGATCACGCCGTCCAAGTTCGGGTGGCGCTGCGCCAGCTCGGCCAGCTGCACGACGTCTTCACGGCGGCTCACACCGCCGCTCGCGATCACGTTGAACTTTCCCGCGGCAAGCATCGCCTGCTGCGCAGCGAAATTCGGTCCCGTCAGCATCCCGTCCGTCCCGATATCCGTGTAGATGATTGTCCTCACCCCCAGGCCATCCATCTGCTGCGCCAGCGCGAGCGCTCCCGTCGCCGTGGTGTCGACCCAGCCCTTCACGGCAACCATCCCATTCTTCGCATCGATGCCGACGGCGATTTTCTCTCCGAACGCCTGCACGAGTTCCCCCACGAAGGCCGCGCTCTCCGCGGCCCGGGTTCCGATCACCACGCGGCTCACGCCGAAACTGAAGGCCCGTTCCACGGCAGCACGCGTGCGTAAACCGCCGCCGAGCTGCACCGCCATTCCGAGGGCGGCAATCGCTTTCACGACGGAAAGATTCTGCGGCTCTCCGGCGAACGCTCCATCGAGATCGACGACATGCACCCAGGCGCTCCCGGCGGCCTTGAACTCCGCCGCGACTTCCGCCGGATCCTCGGCGTAAACCGTCTCCTGGTCCGCGCGTCCTTGCGTGAGCCGCACACAGCGCCCGCCTTTGATATCGATGGCTGGATAAATCGTCATGGGTTCAAGAGCGAAACCACGATTCGCTCCGAACACACGAACAGAATTTCCGGAGAACGTCCGCGGAACGCCGGACTACCCCGAAGGTGGCGAACCCCCGGGGCGCGGGGAACACGGAGAGTCCCGCCAGCCGTGGCTTGACTCCATGTCTTCCCAGACTCCGTCGTTAAACGAGCCCGCGGCAGTGTCTGATCCGGCCACACCGTGATCGTGAACTCCCTTCATCCGAATAGTCGCTGCCCCGGAAAACACGCACCCGATCGCCAGAAGTCTTCCTCGCTTTTCCGTGCTCGGTGGCGAAAGACCGAAATTTCGTCCTCACGCACTCGCGGCCGCGGATTGCAACGCGAGGCGGTTCACTTTTCCCTGCGCATTTCGCGGCCAGTCGGTCACGGCGACAAAACGTTTCGGTCGCTGATAAGCCGGCAATTTTTCGACGGCGTGCTGCAGATTCGGCTCTTCACCCGCAGTGGCGCGATAACACGCAACCACCGTTTGGCCCCACTCGGGATCGGGCATCCCGATCACTGCGACGTCGGTGAACTCGCCGCTCGCCAGCAATGCCGCTTCCACCTCTGCCGGCTGCACTTTCTTTCCGCCGGTGATAATGACGGCGTCGCGCCGCCCCAGAATATCCAGCCGCCCGTTCCCGTCGATTTGGCCGAGATCCTCCGTCACGAATTCACGCTGCTCCCGCAATTCCGGGAAATAGCCACGAAACAACGAAGCGCCCGCCACCGTGATGACACCCTCGCCGTTCAGCGCGATTCGCGCGTGCTCCAGCGGGATTCCGGAATCGCGCGCTCCGGCGAGAAATTCCCCCGGTCGCTGCGCCGCGATCATGGCGGCGGTTTCCGTCATTCCGTAGCTGAGCGAAATCGGCAGTCTCGCCTGCGCCGCCGCCTCCGCCAGTGCAGGCCAGATCGGTCCCCCGCCAATAAGGATCAGGCGAAATCCGCGCAGCCATTCCAGCGTGGCGGGAGACGCCAACAGCCGTTGCAGCTGGGTTGGCACGAGCGAGATTACCCAACCACCGGGCGCCGGTCTCAACCCGGGGAGGTCCCGGGCTTCGAGCCGCTTCCAATCCCAAGGGAGATGGTCGCCGGCCGTCGCGGCACAACGCACCCGAGCCATGAGGCCGCTCACGTGAAAGGGTGGAAGTACATCGACGGCATTCACCCGCTCGATTTGAAAATGCGCGCAAAATCCGCGGACCGCCGCAGAAAGCGTGTGCTCATCGTGCCGCGCAAAGCGAACTCCCCCACTCGTTCCCCCCGTGGGCAAACCCAGCCAGCCTCGAGAGATTTCAATTTTGGGGTTCGCGAGCTCCGATTGGTTCGCGGCGAGCGCCAGCGCCATTCGCTCACCCTCGCCCCATTTGGGATCACAGAGAAACACGAGATTGCCCTGCTCCTCGGCGCAGCCGGTGGCCCGCAAAAGAGCGATTAACTCAGGGCGTTCCATACGTCCTCCGGATTGATGCGTTCGACATCTTCCCAGCGAATGAACGGCGCAAGATACTGTCCGTCAAAACGCGCATCGGAAAACAACGGCCACACGCCGAAGCCAAGCGCGCGAGGCGGGCGGCGTTCCGCCGTCGTTTTCGGAGCTGGGCTCTCTTTGGTGGTGGGCGCCTGGTTCAGATCCATCGAAGTCGGTTCTCGTTTTCCTTTCTCCCTTTCTCTCGTCCAAGCAAATGCGACCTGCAGCGCCGCCCGCGCCCCAATCGCCGTCTCGAGCGCGGAGGAAAAAACCACATCCGCATCGCACGCTGCGAGCCGCGCGAGTGCACTTCCAACATCACCCAGCAGCGACGGTTTCACGACAAAAACCCCCGGCCATCCCGCGCCGATCCATCGCTCCAGATCTCCTTCGCTGACGAGCGACTCGTCCAACGCGATGGGTGTAGGGTAGTCGCCCGCGAGCCCGAGCAAAACATCCTGGGCGCCTCGCGCGTCCGCCGCGATCGGTTGTTCGACAAACTCCACCGGTCGTTCCGCGCACCGCTCCATCCAACGTGTCGCCTGCCGGCGTTCCCAAGCGCCATTCGCATCGAGCCGCAACTTCGCGCCACTCGGCAAGGCGGCGCACACATCGTCCAGCAAGCCGAGCTCATCCGCGGGATCACCGACTCCGACCTTCCATTTAAAAACGCGAAAGCCCGCTTCTAGTTTTGGAGAAATTTCGGTGATTGCGGCCCGTCCCGCCGGGAGCAAAGCGGCCATCCCCAAGGCCGGATTTGTTTTCACAGGAGTTAACAGCGCACAGGGAGGGCGACCTCCGGAGTTCAGATTCTTCCTCTCGGTTTCCTCCGGTAAAACGGTTCGCGACGCTGCCAGCGCATTCCTCAAGCAGACCAACCCGGTTGGCACCGTGGCGAGCCGCTCATCATCGACCTTCCCGCCCAGTTCGCGACAGGCTGCTTCCGCTTCCTCCGCCGTTTCCGTTCCGAACCACGGGATCACGGCTGCCTCGCCGAAACCGACGCCGCCCGATTCGTTCTGCAGACGGACGATGATGCCTTCGCGTTCCCCCCACGGTCCATGTGCTGTCCGAACGATCGTCCGAAACGGCAGGTGATAGCGGCGAAACTGAAAAAGATAACGCATGAAGACTCCCCGCCAATGACGCGAATGCCCGCGAATCAGACAACTCGGAAAGACTTGCCCACGGAACACCGGTTAAAAACGGAAGCCGATCCTTTCAATGCAGCTTTCCGTGTCCTCCGCGTGATCCGTGGGCGCATCTGCTCCGACCATTCGCGCCGATCCGCGTGATCCGCGGGCAAAATTCCTATTTCCGTGCACCAAAAAATCCCCGCTTGCCCTCTGTCGCGGAGGGCTTACTCCGATCATGGCAATCATGACAAAG
>JBDSSU010000388.1:0-7480 GCA_039928635.1 Opitutaceae bacterium
CACGCCTCCCGCGACGAGCAGGAGATCAGGCGCTTGGTCGCCGTTGACATCGAGGAATGCCGCTCCGACGTAGTCGGCTTCGGAGGCTTCGCTCATCGGTTGATTTTCCGCCGGCGCGAAACTGCCATTTTTTTGGCCGAGGAAGAGTTCGCCAGCCTGACCGGCAGTGCCGGTGACAAAAACATCCTCGAGGCCGTCGCCATTCACGTCGGCGGCGGCGAGCGCGGGACCGAGACCGTTGAGGCGGCGAGGGAGGAGCCGCTGGCTCGAGAGTTCGTCGAACGGGCGCAGCGTGTTGGTGTGCTTGAGCCCACGTGGGATGGCGGACTCGGTGAAAATCGCCTCCGGCCGCGCTGGCTGTTGGAGGATCGCGGGTGGGGGCTTGGTCCCGGCGGCCAGCGAGGGTTCTTCGATCGTCAACCGGTGATCCGCGGGAAGATTCTCCAAGGTCTGCACCTGTCCGCGTGGCCAGTGAATCGTGAGCTTCCGGATGGTGTTGTCGGCGCCGAGCCCGAAGTGCGCGTCGGCGGGTTCACTCGCCACGATGCCTCGTTCGGTGAAGAGCTGGCGGACTTGGACACCTGACGCGGTCTCGATCTTTAACTCGGCGCCGATGCCGTCGAGATTGGGCGCGCGACCGGCGAGTTTGATCACGGCGCGGTGACCGTTGATCGTGTTGTTGCGGGCGATGGCGGGAGGCTCGTTGTAGTTCGCGAACACGAGGTCGAGGTCGCCATCTCCGTCGAGATCCGCGAGCGCGCAACCGAAGCTCACGCCGAGCCGGTCGAGGCCCCATTCCTTGGAGACGTCCGCGAATTTAAGGTCCCCGAGATTGCGGTAGGCGAGGGTCGTTTCGTTGCGCGGCTGGGCGTTCCTCCAGACATTCGCGCGAGCCGCGAGCGTCAGGGCGACGTTTTGTTTATCGACCAGATCGGCATCGATGAAATTTCGAATCATGCCGGCCGTGATGAAGGCATCGAGGCGTCCATCGTTGTCGAGGTCGCCAAACCGCGCCGACCAAGTCCAACCCGTTGCCGCCATCCCGGTGAGACGGGCAACCTCGGCGAAGCGGTCCGTGCCCGTGTTCAGGTAAACGGCGTTCCACATGTATTGGGGAGTCAGTTCGGTGACGCGTTCCGTTTCCCAGAGGCCGCGGCCGATTTCCTCCATGCCGGTCATGAACTCGGCGTGGTTTCGATCCCGCATGTCGGTGATAAAAAAATCCACCAGACCATCGTTGTTGATGTCGCCGGCGTCCGCCCCCATCGAGAAATACGTCACGTGCGGGAGACGTTCGTCGACGACATCGGAAAATGTCCCGTCACCTTTGTTCAAGTACAGGCGGTCGGGGGTTTCGAAATCGTTGGCGACGTAGAGGTCCGGCCAGCCGTCGTGGTTCATGTCGAACCACAGGGCGGTGTGTCCCTGCGTGAGCCCCCAGATGCCGGCATGGGTCGTGACGTCCGTGAAGTGGCCGTTGCCATCGTTGCGAAAAAGAAAATCACGGCGCCCCTGCGGGCTTTTCGAAAAATCGAGGATGTTGGTGACGAGGTAGCAGTCGATGCGGCCGTCGCGATCGTAGTCAGCAAAAACCGCGTGCACCGACGCGTCCTGCACATCGAGGCCATACTCTTTGGCGCGTTCGGTGAACGTGCCGTTGCGATTGTTCACGAAGAGGAGATTCGCGGCGTCGTACCGGCAGACGTACAGATCGGGCCAGCCGTCCGCATTGATATCGACGACACTCGCGCCGGTCTTGCTTGAGCCGGCCTCAGCGCAGGCCACGCCCGCGGCCGCGGCGATATCGGTGAACTTGAAGGGCGCGGTTTGCCGATAGAGCGCGCAGGGGCCGTTCTTCGAAACGGCGAAAATATCGGGACGGCCGTCGCGATCGAAGTCGGCGATGGCCACGCCCGTTTCCACCGCACCGAGGGTCAGCTCCCGGAAGCGGTTTCCCCACATGCGCGGATCATTGAAAACATTCGGGACGGTCAAGCCGGTTTCAGCCGGGTTGAGAAGATCGAAGGCCCTCGCCTTCGCGCCGCCGGCCAAGCGAGGCAGCAGAGGGACGGCTTGGAACGGAGCGTCGGCCGCGACCATGCCTCCAACGCCCGCTGCGACGGCGCAGAGCGCGCCAGCGAGCAAACCGGTCTTGAGCATCGAAGGATGATTTGGGGTTAAGGCGCCGCCGTCGCCGCGCTTTTCTCGAGGGGCACCAACGCGTGGGCGAAAATCCAATCGGCGATTTTGATCCCACATTTCTGGCCTTCGAGATTGTCGGACATGACGTGGATGCCCGCCCAGAGACGGCTCATTCCGATCTCCTCGCGGCACTCGGAAAGTTTCTGGTAGGTCCGCACCGCACCGGGAAGGCCGTCTGATCGGGCCACGAACTCTACATCGTCTCCGCCAAGGAATTTCTCCAGGATTCGCGAGCCCGCTGCGGAAAATGTGCTGTGGCCGGAAGTATAAGAAGGGAAGGCGGGGCTCACCATCAGCGGGATGAAGCCGGGCGCTGGCTTCGCGGGCGCATTTAGTTTTGGGTCGGGTTCCCGGAGGGCGGTTTCGGGGCGCCAGGTGCGATAGAAAAACTTGGTGTCCCAGCAGGCGATGCCGGCGTCCGCTTCCGCGAAGTTGAGCAACGCGAACAACCGGGCGGTTTCCGGGACGGATAGGTTGCGGCGCCGCGCGAGATCGCCCGCGATGACGTTCCAGTGTCCTGGCGGGGTGCAGGTGCCGAGATCGTCGGACCAGAAAGGTGCGCTCAGGGTCTGATATTCCGTGCGCTCGGCGCCATCGCGGGCCCCGATGCGGACGATCTGCGCGAGTTCCTCGGCGGATTGTGGGGAATCGAAAGACGGCGGAGGCGGGGCGCGAAACTGATCGGGAGCGGTCATGGCGAAAGGCGTGACTTTCGCGATGTGCGGCAGAACGGGCGGACGAAAGCCCGGAGGGGTCTCGCGCCATTTGCCGGGTTCGGTGCTGGCATACTCACCGGGGACCGGCTTGTCGTAACCGCTCCTGGCGCGGTTCGCGAGGATGAGCTCCGCCACGTGTTTGCCCCAGGCAAGTCCGTCCGTTTTTGCCGGGCCTTCCGGGATCGACGCGAGTGCCCGATCGTAGGCGGCGCGCAGATTGTGCGGATTGGCCGACTGACTCCACAAGGCGATGAGCACGGCGTTGGCCGCGCCGGCAATCGCCGCGTCGGTGTCGATCCCGGGGGGAGCCGTTTCATTGACCAGCCAGCCGCGATGCGTGCGGGTGATGCCGTTAACCGCATCAAAAATCGCCGCGTGAAAAGTTGCCATATGCAATGCGGCGACCGGTGGCGGATTCCGACCCAGGCGAACGGCATCGATCATCCGTTCGTTCCAATCGAGCACGGCGTTCGCGCCATGGGCGAACGAAGCGGCCAGCGCGCAGCCAATAACAGCGAGGGGGAGAAAGCGGGGTAATCTCATCGGGGAGGAAAAGCGACTGCGCGGGCTTTCGAGTAGAGAAGACGGGAGGCGAAACCAAGCAGGAAGCGCGGCGAATGATCGCAGGGTGGGAAGATTTCCGGGCGAGTTGTCGTCGTCCGGGATGAACGGACGAACCGCGCGATTCGATCGGATGCTCGCGTGCGGAAAATCGTGGTCCGGTGGCCTTCGGGCGGGCGGAAGGAAGTGCACGTCGAGAGGCTTAATGAGTCCTGACCATTCGTGAACGGCGATGACGCCAGAGCGAATATCCGCTGGTCGGGGCGCGGATCCTCTCTTGAAATTCACACACCGTGGTTGTGGTCGATGGTTTCTCTCCCTTGATTGCGGAGGACGCATGAAACCGATCATCCGCTCCATTCTCACCCCATTCGCGGTCGCAGCGGCTGCCGGCCTTGTCGCTTGGTTGGTCATTCAGTATCAGGAGAAGAAGTCGCGGGAAAGCGCGGGAGGCCCTGTGGTGGTGGAGGGTGACGTTCTCGCATTGCGGAGAGAGGCGATCGATGCGGCGAAAAAAGCCTACAAAGTCACGCTCGAGGCCGAACGGATCGCGTATGAGAAGGAAAAGCGGGAGTCCGATTTAGCGGAGCTGGCTGAACTCAGTCATGAAGTTCGCATCCTGCGGATCGACTTGGAGCACAACACGGCTCTCGCGGCCATCGACAAGAAATACCCACCGCCGCGTTCCGTCTCAGATCCGGAGAAGCCGCCCGTGCCGGCGCCACCACCGGCCCCCTGACTTCTCGGGGAAGGGACGAAAGGCTCGCGGCGGCAACGCGCTTGCCTCCTCCGGAAAATCGCGTCCACTCCGTCTGTCTGCGTGGTTGGCCCCGAACCCCGAGCCTCATGAAACCCATCGTGCTGTTGTTGGTATTGCTTGCACTGACTGCCTGTAACAACGCGAGGCAGGCTCGGGCAAAGCCGAGAACAGGGTCTGCCGCCGCTGCTGCGATGACCCTGTCGCCGGAAACGCTCGCGGAAGAAAGACGACGCTCGGTTCGTGACGAGACGGAAGCGCGAGCGAAGTCTTTCGAGAGACAAGGTTACACCGCCGTCGATGCGCGGGCGTTGGCCGAAGTGGAATATTTCCGAAGCGGCAAGTGATCAGGCAACGGTACTGTCCGCTCTCGTCCCGCCGTGAAACATTTCTGCCTCTCCCTCGCGCTCACCGGCGCTTTCGCCGGTTGCAACAGCACTTACGTGAAGGTGGATGCAGTGGCGCGGGCGGAAGCGGAGAAGTCGATTGCCTATCAGATTGGGACTTCGAATCCGCAGCTGGAGGTCGATAGCCTCCGCTATAAAGAGGCAGAGCGATACGTGAAAACGGCGCTTTCCGGAAAAGGACTTTATGAAGCGCCGAACGCGGAGATGGCCGATATGGTCGTCAATCTGGACTACGGAGTGAGTCCGCCGAGGGTCACCCGGGAGGTTCGGAGCGAACCGATCTTTCGGGAAGAGCCGGGCGCGACCTCCACCGAGCAGGTTCAAGTCGGGACCGATGCGAAAGGAAATCCCATCTACGGCACGATTACGGTCCGAGGACCGTCCACGATGAAGTATGTCGGGGATCGCCAATACGTCGTCATGGTTGTGACCTACGAAAAGTACCTCCGCCTGAGTGCTCGAGAGGCGAAATCGGCGGGTGAAGGACGACCTCCGGCGGAAATCTGGACGGTGGATGTCAGCACCAGCGGAGAGAATCGAGACCTTCGCAAAGCATTGCCGGCGCTCGCCGCCGCGACGATTGAGTACGTCGGCAAAGACACCCGCGGGGAGAAAACGATCAAGCTCAAGGACGGCGACAAAAACGGACCGATTGCCTTCGTGAAAAAAGGCCTGTGAGCGGCCGACCGCGTGGTTTCGGTGGCAGCATGGCGAAAATGCGGGGCTGGACCGGCGAAAAGAAACATCCCCTGAAGCCGCAACCTCCGGCGCATCTTGGGCTCCCGGGTTCTATTCGGGGGACAGCAGCTTCTCGCGGGTGGTTTGGGTTGACCCTTCACCCGTGCATTCGGAATCGCTGCACCAAGTTGTCCGTGTGGCCGAAGGACGTCCTTTCGCTAAAATGGGGCGGCCAACGGGACTCGAACCCGCGATTCCTCTTTTCGCGTTTTTTAGTGTTCTCTCAGAGGAGAGAAACATCGATGAACACTAAAAAACGTGGACCTTTGTTGCCACTTTTGTTGTCAGCAAAAACACTATGGCCTCCCTGCGAAAAAAGGACCGTTCGCCGTATTATTTCGCCTGCTTTAACGGCCCAAATGGCGAGCGCGTCCAAAGGTCCACAAAACAGATCAAGCGCGCCACAGCGCAGGCCGTGGCCAATGAATTCGAGAAAGCAGCGCGCCTCGCGGGCTTGAAGCGCCTCGGCGAAGCCCAAGCGCGGCGAGTGATCGCCGATATCTACGACGTCATCAACCCGGAGCCTTTGCACTCGGCGTTAGCCGGCGACTATCTCACGGAGTGGGCACAAAAGCGCAAAGTGGACACCGCGAACCGGACGCATGCAGCCTACGCGCAGGTTGTCCGAGATTTCGTGAAATCGCTCGGCGAACGCGCGAAGGTCGACATCTCGCAGATCAACAAATCCGATGTCGCCAAGTTTCGCGACGCGGTCCTCAAACGGACCTCAGTCGCGAATGCCAACAAGTGCCTCAAGTATCTGCGAGTAGCCTTGGGCGCTGCCTACAAGGACGGTGTCGCGCAGGAAAACCCGGCAGCAAAGCTCGACACATTCCGTAGACGGGAAGCGGATCGCGCCGAACGCCGCCCCTTCACCATCAAGGAACTCAAAAACATCATCGCGCACGCTTCCGGCGAATGGAAAGGGATCATTTTGTTCGGCCTCTACACCGGTCAGCGGCTTCGCGACATCGCGCGTCTGACGTGGCAGAACGTTGACGCAGAGGGACAGGAATTACGCTTCGTCACCTTGAAGACCGGGCGTCGAATGTCGGTTCCGCTCGCATCTCCGTTACTCGAACACCTGCAGACGATGCCCGCGGGCGACAATCCAGCGGATCCTCTTTTCCCCAAGGCCTACGAGATCGCTACTCGGCCGCACGATGCGGGGCAACTGTCGCAACAATTTTATGCCGTCCTCGTAGCGGCCGGCATGGCCAAGGAACGAAGTCACGAAGAAACCGGCGCTGGTCGGTCGCAGCGGCGCACCGTGAGCGAGATTTCGTTTCACTCGCTCCGCCACACAGCGACGAGCCTGCTCAAAAACGCCGGCGTCTCGTCGGCGGTCGCGATGGACATCATCGGCCACGACAGCGAAGCGATCAGCCGCCACTACACCCACATCGAGAGTGAGACCAAGCGATCCGCGCTCAACAAGCTGCCGAAGCTTTTTTGATCGCCCGGACGCCGACCTAGCGGCGCGTTTCGGTTAATTTGGGTTCCCAAACTTTCCCTGCGCGAGATTTTCGAGCTTCCATTCCGAAATGTAGTCGAGAACCCAGGGAAGCTCATCTGTCTCTTTTGCAGCGGCACTTTCTTTTGCTGAGCAAGTATAGTCCTCAAGCGAGGGATTTGTTAGAAGGCAACTCGTCACGAGGTCTCGTGGTATGCGACGACCTTCGCAGACTGCCTTTAGGTCCGCCGGGGATACTCGAAACATTGGGACGCGCTCATCTATCATGGTATCGACCAGCCGAACCATTGCTTTGAGTTGAATCCTCGCCTTCGGGTAGGACCAGTCCCACTCATCCAAGATGTGATAGCGGTCGATGTCCCATATCTGATCTACGTCTTCGGTAGCGGCGAGTTTCTCAGCCAATAGAATGACAATGGGCTGTGGCGCTTCACTTCGATAGTCGAAAGCTTTGCAGGTCGTCAGTGCTCGCAGCGGAAAGGAGTGACGATCGTAACGAATCGATCGGATCAGCCTGAATAGTTCGGCCGGGTTCTTGTAACAGCTGTGTGTGACATAGATCCGGTTCGTCGCTCCTTCGAGCCATGATCTTTGAATGCCGAACAACTGTGCAGTCTGCTCCAAC
>JBDSSU010000389.1:0-8986 GCA_039928635.1 Opitutaceae bacterium
CAGGAGCGACTTGCTCCGCCAATCGTAACGCGCGAGCAACCACGCCAGCGCGATCCCGAAAGGCAGGATCGCCAGTGTGCTCAGCGCCGCAACGCCAAGGGTGAACCAGGTGATTTGCCACGCTTCAGCGGACATGCGCGGCAGGGTGCGACACGATTATTGCGCAGGCAAGAAGCCGGATTTTGTGAACACGGCGCGCGCTTGCGGCCCGGCGAGGTAGGCGGCGAATCGGCGCGACGCCTCGATTTGTTTCGACGCTTTGATCACGGCCAGCGGGTAGGAAATCTTCGGTCCTTCGGTAAGGCCGACTTCGTACGCGACCTTCACCTTCCTTGAAATGAGCGCATCGGTTTTGTAGACGATGCCGGCATCGACGTTGCCAGATTCAACGGCGGCGAGGCAGGCGCGGACATTTTCGGTGGGAACAACCTTGTCGATGAGGTTCTTCCACAGGCCGATTTTCTGCAGCCATTCCTTCGCGTAGATCCCGGCGGGAACGGTCTGGGGTTCTGCCAGCGCGATGCGGCCGAAATTGGGCTTGGCGAGATCCGCGGGCGCGGTGAGCGCGACGCTGCCATCCGAAGCGACCACGACGACAAGCGTGTTGGAGAGGAGACTGCGGCGGGTGTCGGCGACGATGAGATTGGCTTTCGCCAGATCGTCCATCTTGGCTTCGTCGGCGGAAAAAAATATGTCGGCGGGCGCGCCTTGCTTGATTTGCAGGGTGAGGGTACTTGAAGCGGCGAGATTGAACTGGAGTTTGTCGCCGCTCGCGGCCTCGTACGCCTTGGCAATTTCCTTCAACGCGTCCGAGAGGCTGGCGGCGGCGTAGATGTTGATTTCCGCGGCGCGGAGCGAAAAGGCGCTGAGACTCGCGGAAAGGAAAACGCCGAGGTGACGGAGTTTCATGGCGAAATCAGAAGATGGTTTGGAGGCGAAGGATCAGTTTCTCGCTGCGGGCGGGAACACCATCGAGGTCGAAGAGGAGGTAGTTGAACTGAAGCTTGATGTCATCGGCCTTGAGGAACCAGTTGGCGCCAAATGTCCACGTCCGCGTGCCGTTGTTGTTAAGGCTGAGGTTGGGATCGAATTCGTCGTACTTCACCACGGCCTGCAGGACCTTGGGGACGGCGAACCATGCGGCCTGGAGATACCAGCCGTCGGCGTCGAAGCTGCGGGCGGGAATCGCATCGAGCGGCTTGAAGCGCGCGTGCAGGTATTCGGCCCAGAGATCGAACGCGCCGAAATGGAACTGGGTGTCGAGCCCGCCGGCCTGGCGGCGACCCGTGAAAATATTGTCGCGCGAGCCGCCGGGCACGACGTCGAAGCCGAAGTCCGCGGCCTGACCGGTGAGGTTGAAGTCGTTGCTGTTGAAGGCATCGGCGCCGATCGACCAACGGCTGTCCAGCCCCGCGAGTTTACCCTGCCAGGCGACGGCGCTGATCCGCCCGGCCCAGAAAAACTTATCGTTGTCGTTCGCACCGGTGTTCACGCCCGTGCCGTTGAAAACGCCGGTGGCGTACGAGAGGGTTTTGTCGCGCAGATCGCCGCCGACCTGCAGGCCGATCTGGCGGCTGGCGGTGAGGCGGTCGTTCGCCAGTGAGCGCTCGATCGTGAAGAGCCGCGGGTCGGAATAGAGCTGCTCGTAGCCGAAAGGTGACTTGAACTGGCCGACGCGGACGTTGGCGAATTCGTAGCGATTCCAGTTGATGTAAGCGTCGGTCAGCTGGGAACGGTTGCCGGTGAACTCGGCCACCGAGCCGGCGAAATCACCCTCGATGCGAAAATCGAACTCCTCGAGAAACCGGCCCTGGAAATTGATGCGGGCGCGGCGGAGGTAGAAGCGGTCGTTGCCGGTGGTGAATCGCGCGTCGCCCTTGTCTCCGAGATCGGACTGGACCTGCAGGAGACCGCCGACGCTGAAGGTGCTCTCCCGGCCGGCGGGCTTCGCGATGGTCTGGCCCGCCCGGCCATCAAGTCCGAGTTCGGTGCGGAGCTGCTGGTTCTCCTTTCGGAGCGCGCCGATTTCATTTTCGAGCCGCTGGAAACGCTCCTCCAACGAAACCGCGGGTTGGGCGCCGGCAGGGCGGGACGCGGCGAGGAGAGTGACAAGGGCGAGCGAGATGAATCGGAGGTTCATTGAAAAAGAAGGTGGGGCGGGAATTCGTCAGTGCTTCGCCGGCGCAAACGCGAATCCGATGAGGAACATGATCCGCAAGCGGCAGCTTCGATCGATCGGCTGAAACCAACTCATGACGGGAAACATCACCGGCATCGTTATATTCCGTCAAGTATAACGACACCCGAAGCGGATCGGCGGATTTTCTTTCCGCCGAAAGCGCGGCTAACGGAGGAGCCGGCGCAACGCCTGCCAGTCCGGCTCTGCCGCCGTGCGGCAGGCTTGCTCCATGTGCGTGTAGCGCGCCAGGACCTCTTCACCAAGCCGGGTGAGGGCAGCCCCGCCGGCGGCCTTTCCGCCGCGGACCGACTCCACCAGGGGTTCGCGGAAAAGGGCGTTCATCGCCTGGACCAGCAGCCACGCACGATTGTACGACATACGGAGCTCTGTCGCCGCCGTGCGGATCGAACCGGTGGCGGCGATGTGGCGGAGCAACTCAGCCTTCCCGGGACCGAAGGCGTCAGCACCCCCATGCGGGAAACGAAGTCGCGGTTGGAGTTCAGGAGTAGCGCGTGGCACTCCGGCAATGAGTGAACATCAACCGGTTCGGGTCAGCGAAAAAAATCTCCGGGCGATACGAACTCAAAAGCGTCGCGCGATGCTCACCCGAACCGTTCGCGGTTCTGCAGGGTGGGCGTGCGTGTCGTCGATGCCGCCGAGCGGTTCGCCGGGCAAACGGGAACCGTAGAAGTAAGCGATGTCGTTGTTCCGGCGGTCGAGGAGGTTGAGCACATCCACCGCGATTTCCCAATCTTTGACGCGCCAGCCGAGACGGGCGTTGAACGTCAGTGACGACGGCTCCTCCACGGAATTGTCTTCGATGAGCGGTTGCGGGCCGAAATAACGGGCGCGCACGGTGCCGAAAATTCCGCGCGGAAGATCCACGACCACTCCACCGGTGACTACCGTTGCGGGCGAATTGGGGATCCGGTCCGCGCCAGGCGCATCCTCGTAACGGGCGTGGGTCAGCGCGAAGTCCGCGTCGAAGGCCAGCCAGGGGAGAGCCCGGTAGAAGCTCGCGAACTCGATGCCATAGCGCTCTGTCCCGCCGGTCCGCTCGGCCGAAGTGCGAATGCCCGCGGAATTGATCGGGAGACGGGCACCGATGTTGGCAATGACGCCGCAGCGGTGAAACCCGCTGCGAGGTGGCGGAGGCGTCGCCCGGCAAGGGAGTTTTGCGGAAACGGCTTCGAGGAAGCCGGCTTGACAGATGCTCTGAGCGGTTGAGCGTTCAGGACGTTTTTCTCTTCACCAGTTTCCGGCTTTGATGACCGCGCGAACGGCGCGCGCTGATTCGATAGCCGGGCCGCCAAACCATGATGATCACCGCCGCCGGAAAAAGGACATTACAGCTCGTGGCGGTGATTTGTTGGGGGTTAGTCGGGGGAGGAGTCGGCATGGTGAAGGGTGCAGGTGAAGAACCGGCCGCGCGCGACGCTCTCGTCTACAAGGACGGAGACAGGGTACAGGGGATATTCCTGGCGCAGGTGGGTGACATCCTCTTGTTCAAATCCGACCGGTTTGGTGAATTGCGCGTGGCGGCATCCGACGCGGTGGTCGTGAGAGCAGACAGGGCTCTCGCCGTCGCAAAGCCCGAAGCGGTCGCTGCGGCCGGTGAAACTCCGACCGAGAAGCAGGTGCAAGCGGCAGCGGATCGCGCGGAGGTGGAGCGACTCAAAATTTGGGAGTGGTTTTCCCCCTGGGTGCTGACGGCCAAGGTGCGCAATTACTTCGGCCCCTGGCACGGGCGATTCGCGTTCTCCACGGAGCTCGTCTCGGACTCCGTGCGCCGCTCGAATTTTGCGGTCGACGGACATTTCGGCCGCAAATGGAAATCTGACGAGGTGCAGCTCAACATGCGTCACGACTACGCCGAGGCGAACAATCTCGTGACGACGGACGTGATCAAGGCCGCCGGTTTATACCGGCATGATTTTTCCAAGGGACGTTTCGCTCTTTACCGCCCGACGGTCGAATGGAATAGCGCGAGCAAGCGCGGGGGAGTGCCGAATGACTACGTGCTGCTGCAGCAGGAGGTGGGTGGCGGTTTCAACGTGCTCGTGCGCCCCAGCCGTACCATCCGCGCCGGGATCTCGGAGAATTTCTTCGACGTCTGGAACAGCGCGCCGACGGCCGACCATACGTCCCGGGCAGTGGCGTCCATTTTCGAAGAAATGGAATTAATCCTGCCGTGGCGGATGAGCGTCGCGCAACGCGGGGTGTGGTATATCCCGATTGGCAGCCAGCGAGACGGCTGGGAAAATCGCGTCGAGCTGAACAAGAAGCTCACGGAAACCCTGAGCGTCGCGGTGCGGCACGAAATCCGTCGCAACAGTCCGGACGGCGCCGCGCAGGACTACACGCGTTTGAAACTGCTGCTCGGATTGGATTTCTAGGTGTGCCCGGTATTTGGCTACCGAGCCGGCACCGAACGGCAACTTGCCTTACCAGCGCCTGACGGCAGTAGTCTGCGGGACGCACCATGCGAAGCATCAAGATCATTGGGGTGAGCGGCTTTCTTTTTCTGCTCGGAGGCTGTGCCGCGATTCAGCGGAAGTTTTTATTTTTCCCGACGCATCACACTCGTACGAACGGCCTCGTCCCCTGGGTGCACGAAGGAAAAACCATCGGTTATTCCCGGCAAGTTTCCTCGCCGAAGAATGTTTGGTTGATGCTCCATGGCAACGGCGGCCAGGCGGCGGATCGCGCCGAGACATTGCCGGCTTTTTCCGAGCGCGATGCGGTTTTTATTCTCGAGTATCCCGGCTATGGAGGCCGGGCCGGGAAACCGTCGAAGGCGGCTTTGGATCAAGCCGCGGTTCAGGCTTATCGGATTCTGCGGACGAGTTATCCCGGCACGCCGATCGGAGTCATCGGCGAATCGCTCGGGAGCGGGCCGGCATCGATGCTCGCGAAGCAGGCAACCCCTCCCGAGAAAATCGTGCTGGTCGTCCCCTTCGATCACTTGGCACGCGTCGCGGCGCACCACATGCCCTTTATGCCGGTCCGTCTGATTCTTGGTTCAACGTGGGACAACCTCAGCTCGCTTTCGGGTTACCAAGGGCAGCTCGAAATTTTCGGTGCGAAGCATGACACCGTCATTCCCCTCGTGCATGCGAAGGCACTGGCGGAAAAGCTGCCATCCGCAAAATTCCACGTGATCGATAGGGGTCACAACGAGTGGGTGGAGTCCCGCGAGGTCGCTTTTCGCATTCCATAGCCGGATCCATGCAATTGAACCACGGATGGACACCGATGAACCCGGATACTCCGAGCGCGACGAAGCAATGAAACGGATTTCCTGGCACCGAGCCCTGCGCGGTCGACGGATTTTCGGCTCGATTTCTTTCCCTCCGTAGCCGTGTCCCTTTGTGTCCATCCGTGGTTCTTCAATGTTTCGGGTTTGGAAAAGGAAGACGCGGCGATGACCAAGAATCTGTTTGGCGACACCCGGCCGCGCCCTACGGTGGATTTTATGTTGAAACAACGCCGCCGGTTCCTGCGCCTTCTGGGGATCATGGTCGCACTCGCGGGAGGAATCGGCGGGGTGAGCGATGCAGAAGGGAACGAAAAATCCGGGGGGATTCTGCCGGGAAATTGGGAGGTGAATTTTGAGTCCGGCATTCTTTGGCGCGCGGGACACAACGGCACGCCTTTGAATTATGTCATTCAGCCGCAGATCCTGACCTTGAAAAGCCCTCCGGTGGCGAGCCGCGCCATTGGGAGTGGCACGCTCACCTTGCGTTCGCGTTTCAGTTTGCTGATCGAGCCAATCATTCGCGGGCCGGAAAACCATTTCATCGCGGTCACGGCTTCGGGAATGTTGGAGTGGTGGAACGCCCCGCAAACCTTCGCCCTGTTCTTCTCGGGTGGCGGCGGCCTCGGCGGAATGGATAGCAAAGGCTACGAAGTGAAAGGTGCGCAGGGCCAGGATTTGAATTTCACGTGGTTCCTTTACCCCGGTGTCCGGGTCCGCACTTCGCGTCACACGAACGCGTCACTGGGAATTTATTATCAGCACGTCTCCAACCGCGGCCTCGATAAAATCAATCCGGGCATCGATGCCGTGGGCCCGATGCTCAGCGTCGGATGGCGGTTCTAGCTCGCGCTGTCCGCGCTGCCGCTTCCAGCCGAACGCGGGGCTGGCGGCGACGCGGGTGGTGGCTGCTGGATTGGCGCGTCGTCCGGATCGGGCGGAAATAGATCGGCGAGCACCTGGCGGAGCGTCGAGGGAAAGACGGGCTTGAACACCATCCGGTCGACATTAAGCCGCTGGTAGGATGCATGAATTTCCCGACTAAGTTCGGAGCTGAAAATCATGACCTTGCCGGGATAGTTCAACGCACGCAGCTGCGTCACCAACTCGAGGCCGTTTACTTTCGGCATGTGATGATCGGTGATCACGATATCGAATGCCTTCAGATCCGCCGTCACTTGTTGGAGGGCGATCGCACCGTCCTCGACGCACTCGACCGCGTGTCCATCGCGGGCGAGCGCGATCCGAGCCACGTCGCGCAACTCCGCCATATCTTCCGCATAAAGAATGCGGAGAATTTTCCGCGACGGCGGAGAACCCCCTTCGTGGTCCCCGCGCGGAGCGGCCGCGGAAGTCGAAGGATGTCTCGGAAATGGCATATTGCCCATGGACTCTGAAAGTCAGCACCGGTTCGCAAAACCGCTGCGAAAAAAAATGCGAAAGCTACCGTGCGTCGCCCCGTTAAATCGCTGCGACTGAAAATAGAAGAGCGGTGCGCGATGGCGCGAAGAAGTTCCGTGTTCGTTTTACCTAAAACTTTGTCGGGAGGCTGAACCGACCGCCGCGGCACGCTACTAACCGCACGAACACTATGAAAACATCTCTCAAAATCATTGCTCTCTTCAGCGCGATTTCCGTCAGCAGTTTACTGCCTGTCGTCACTGGGTGCGCCGGCACCGGCACTCGTCAAAGCACGGGTGAATTCGTCGATGACACCGCGATCACCGCGAAAGTTAAAGCTGAGTTCGTGCGTGATGACACCGTCAAGGCGCTCCAAGTGAACGTGGACACCTATAAGGGAACCGTGGCTCTGAGTGGCTTCGTTGACACCGCGGTGCAGAAGAGCCGGGCCGCCGACATCGCGCGGACCGTTGCCGGAGTGACCGACGTGAAGAACAATATCGAGATAAAGTCTGCTCGCTAAACGGCGGCATTCCTCTGGCAGCCGCCGGTTCAACCCCGGCGGCTGTTCCGTTTCGCTGAGTGACTTAATCCCAAGGCCGCCGCCAAAAAGCGGGCCGATGCCCCGGTTGGCAGTCATGCCGGGAGGCCGGCTGTCTCGCGATCGGGCCCTCGAAAGCGGTCGGTCCGCAGGCTCCGTTGAGACGCGTCAAAACCGCACCATGAACTCCGTCGACGAACACACCATTCAGGTGCTCCGCAGGCTCGTGGAGGTGTGCCGTGAAACGTGCGACGGACTTAATACTGCCGCTGAGCGTTTGGAAGCGCTGGGACTGCGTGACCTTTTCCTGCGATACGCTGCTGAACGGGCGGTATATTCCGGCGAGTTGCGCGCCCAAATTTTTGCGCTGGGCGGTAACGGGGACAAATCTGCCGGCTTCGGCGCATGGCTTCACCGGGGTTTGGTCCATTTTACAACGACAGCGGTTTTGCAGGATCCCGCCGCCCTCCTCAATCGCGGCGAGCGGGGTGAGCAGGCCGCCGTGGAAGCTTACCACGCTCCGCTTCCCCCGGCTCTCGACCCCGGAACGCGCGCCCTCATTCGCCGCCAGGCTAGGGGGGGTGCGGCGTCCCACCGGTGCATGAAGTTGCTCCGAGACAGCGTGCTGGCTGAAGAATCAGCCTCGCCGTCTCCCGCGCTTTGAACATGGCTGGGGGAATATGAGCAAATCTGCAGTGCGGGATCGGCGCGGAAAAAACCGCGGAAAGCAACGGGTGCGGTATGCGGTGGTCGGCTTGGGGCATATTGCGCAGGTCGCGGTGTTGCCCGGATTCGCCAACGCGAAAAACTCCACGCTCGCCGCGTTGGTTTCGGGCGACGCCAAAAAGCTGGCGAAACTCGGGAAGAAATACCGCGTTCCGCTGATTTACGGTTACGACCGCTACGAGGAATGTCTGAGGAGCGGCGAGATCGACGCGGTCTTCATCGCTTTGCCCAACGAGCAACATCGGGAATACTGTGTGCGCGCCGCGGAAGCCGGGATTCACGTCCTCTGTGAAAAGCCCCTCGCGCTGTCCATGCGCGAAGGCGAACAGATCGTGCGGGCAGCCCAAAAAAACAAAGTGAAGCTGATGACGGGTTACCGGCTGCATTTTGAGGCGGCGAATCTTTCCACGATTGAGTTGGTCCGCTCGGGGAAGCTGGGGGATCCGCGTTACTTCACCTCGACGTTCAGTTTTCAACTCGCGGATCCGAGCAACATTCGGACGAAACGCGCGCAGGGTGGCGGCGCTCTCAATGACATTGGCGTCTACTGTATCAACGCGGCGCGTTATCTTTTCGGATCCGAGCCAACCGAGGTTTTCGCCATGTCAGTCAACCAAGGCGACCGCCGTTTTCGCGAGGTCGACGAGACGACCAGTGTGGTCCTGCGGTTTCCGGAGGAGCGAGTCGCTTCGTTTACGGTGAGTTTCGGTGCGAGCACGTCAGGACGTTATCAGCTGGTGGGGACCAAAGGCAGCGTCGTCATGGAGCCCGCGTACGAATATGCGCATCCACTCCGGCAGATCATCACGATCGACGACAAGAGCCGCGAAAAAACTTTCCCGTTGAACGATCAGTTCGGCGGCGAGATCGAGGCCTTCTCGGA
>JBDSSU010000390.1:0-6433 GCA_039928635.1 Opitutaceae bacterium
TTTTCGCGATGGGGAAGCCGGTGGCCTTCGAAGCCAGCGCGGAGCTGCGTGAGACGCGCGGATTCATTTCGATCACGACCATGCGTCCGGTCGCGGGATCGACGGAGAACTGGATGTTCGAGCCACCGGTCTCGACGCCAATTTCGCGGATCACCGCAAACGAGGCGTCGCGCATCACCTGGTATTCCTTGTCGGTGAGCGTCATTGCCGGGGCGACCGTGATCGAGTCTCCGGTGTGGACGCCCATGGGATCGAAATTCTCGATCGAACAGATCACGACGCATTGGTCCTTGTGATCACGCATGACCTCCATCTCGAATTCCTTCCAGCCGAGGAGACATTCCTCGACGAGGACCTCGTGAACCGGCGAGAGATCGAGCCCGTTCGCGACGATGCGCTCGAACTCTTCCTTGTTGTAAGCGATGCCGCCGCCCTGTCCGCCGAGCGTAAACGAAGGCCGGATAATGAGCGGGAAATTTCCCAAACGCGCCGCAACCTCCTGTGCTTCCGCCAAGGACTTCACCGTGCCGGAGCGCGCAACATCCAGCCCGATCTTGATCATCGCCTGTTTAAACAGCTCACGATCTTCCCCTTTGTTGATGGCATCCGGTTTCGCGCCGATCATCTCCACCCCGTATTTGGCGAGAATGCCCGCCTTGTGGAGCTCCATCGAAAGATTCAATGCGGTCTGACCGCCGAGCGTTGGGAGCAACGCGGACGGGCGCTCGGCCGCGATGATTTTTTCCACGATATCAACCGTGAGCGGCTCGATGTAAGTCACATCAGCGAACTCCGGGTCCGTCATGATGGTGGCCGGATTCGAATTCACCAGGATGACGCGGTAACCTTCTTCTTTCAGCGCCTTGCAGGCCTGCGTGCCCGAGTAGTCAAATTCGCATGCCTGACCGATCACAATGGGGCCGGCGCCGATGATAAGGATGGACTTCAGGTCGCTGCGTTTGGGCATGAGCGTAGATTTCGGCGAGAGTTGAGAGCCGAGAAACGCGCGGCAAGCGGGAAAGCGGCTTCCGGACAACAACCGCCAGCAATGGAGGCGCCGCTTCGTTCAGAAACGGCCCGAAGCTCCCGAGGCTCTCGGCGACGACGGTTCTGGGTTTCGGACTGAACCCTTAACCCAATCGGCTCTCGTCGATCCCCAGTACCGCGGCGGCTTTCGCCCGATCATCACGGCAGGTGCGCAACACCAAATCAATGTACTGCTTTTCCTGTCCCGCGAGGTAGTCGCCGAGGGATGGCCATTGCTGGACTTCGCGCAAACGCAGGGGCAATTGCTCGGAGGTGACGACCCGGGTATCCGTAGTCGTCGCGATTTTGGTCACGACCTGATAAAGCTCCGTGAGGTTACCGGGCCAATGGTAAGCCGTCAGCACGGCCATCGCATCAGCGGTAAACTCGACCAGGCTGGTGTCGAAAAGCGGATTGGTGGCTTGCGCCGTGTAACTCTTAATGAGGGTAGGAATATCCTCCGAGCGATCCCGCAGAGGCGTGAGGTGCACCGGCAGCGAAGCGACGCGGTAAAAAAGCTCGTCGTAGAATTTACCCTCGTCGATCAGCTTCTCGAGATCCTCCGTCGTGCTGCAAACCAGGCGAAAGCCCAGCGCACTACTCCGGAGTACTCCCACGAGTTCTTTCTGCACCGTCAAACCGAGACATTGCAGATGCTGCAGAAACAAGGTGCCGCCTTTCGCCTGCTTGACCCAAGCCCCGCCTTCACCGGCTTCGCCGATCAAGCCCTCGCGAAAATTCGCCTCCGAACTCGTCGAGCAATCGATCCGGACAAAAGCCGACTCGGGAGCGCCGCTCGCTGCATGCAAGATCTCCGCGATCGTCGCCTTCGCGGTGCCATTTTCTCCGGAAAGCAATACGGGGGTCCGCACGGTCGTCAGCTTTTTCACCTGTTGAATCAGCTTCTTGATTCGCGGGCTGGTCCCAATCAAACGGCTCTCGAGATCGAGAACTTTCGCGGGGCCGCCACTCATCGACCCCATCGCGCTCCGCTCCCCCTGCGCCTGTTTGAACTCACTCCCGCGCTTCAGCGTGGCAATCAGCTGGTCGACGCGAAACGGCTTCTGCATGTAGTCGAACGCGCCAAACTTCAGGGCCTGCACCGCGCTCTCGGTGCTGGCGTACGCCGTCATGATGATGACCACCGCGTTCGGGTCGTAGAGCTTCAACTGCTTCAGCAGCGTGATGCCGTCCATCGGCTTCATGTCGATGTCCGCGAGCACCAGATCGAACTTCTCCGCTTTGTAGCGTTCCAATGCCTTCTCGCCATCCGTCGCAAACACGGTGCTGAAACCGGTCGGTTGAATGACGGCCTCCAGCATCTCGTGGATCGAGATGAGGTCGTCGACGATAAGGACGGAAGGCATAAACGGGGACGAAGAAGAGACCGCGGCGTTTAAGGAACGCAACGCGAAGTCCGCGGTATTTAACCGCGATGATTATTGGAGACCGCCGGCGACCGCACCAAGTTGGAAGATGGGGAGGAACATCGCCATGACGATACCGCCGACCACAATGCCAAGAAACACGATGAGCATCGGCTCGATCAGGGAAGTGAGCGCCGCCACCGTCGCTTCGCACTCGACGTCATAAAAGTCGGCGATCTTGTTCATCATGCCGTCGACGTTACCCGTCGATTCGCCGGCTTTCACCATGTGCTTCATCATCGGCGGGAAAAATTGGTTGGCCGCGAGCACTTCAGACACTTGTCCACCCTGGCTCACATGCTTGGCGATTTCTTCGCAAGCGTCCTCGATCTGCACCTTGCCACTGGCCGAAGCGACGATTTCCAAGGTCCGCAAAATCGGTACGCCCGAGCGAATCAGCGTCGCGTAGGTGCGGCAGAAACGAGAAAGCGCGATCTTATGAACGAGGTTACCGAAGACGGGGGCTTTGATCAGGAGATTATCCTTCATCCGCCGGCCATGCGGTGTGGCAATAAACCGGCCCAGGCCCCAGTAAGCGCCATAACCGGCAATACCAAGCGCCCACCAGTAGCTTTTCAGAAAAGCGGATATATCGATTAGAAATTGGGTGGGTGCCGGCAGCTTGGCGCCGAAGTCGGCGAACATCGCGGCGAACACCGGGATCACGAAAATAAGGAGGACGTTGACGAGCGCGAAAGAGAGCGCGATGACGGCCACGGGGTAAGTCATCGCTGACTTAACTTTCTTCGTCAGCTTAACGGTCGCCTCGAAGTAGCCCGCGACTTTCCCGAGAATTTCGGCAAGGCCACCGCTCGCCTCGCCGGCTTCCACCATGGAAACGAACAACGTGTTGAAAGCATTCGGGAACAGTTTGACGGCGGTGGAAAATGAATTACCCGCTGAAATTTCGTTACGAACATCGCGGATGATAACCCGGAAGCAGGGGTCTTCAGTCTGGTCCTGCAACGCCTCCAAACATTGGACGAGCGGTAATCCTGCCGTGAGCAACGAGGCCAGCTGTTGCGTGAAGATCGCGAGCTCGCCCAACGGCAGCCGGTACCTCTTGGCCTTCCTCTCGAGCGCCTTCTGTTTGGCCAGGGACTGCGCGGCTTTAACGTTCGAAGGCTTCCCACGCGTGCTATCGTTTCGCAGGTTCTGCACCGAACTGGGAGAGGCCGAAGAAAGTATTGCCATGGAATTATCCATGGTGAGCGGCACAAACGCCCGCAACTTCATTTAAAGTTTCCCCGGTTAAAAAAATGCGAGAATCCCGCCGCAAATTTACCCGCTAAAACGTGGAGCGGGCGGACGGAATCGAACCGACGATACCTCTTTGGAAGAGAGGAGTTTTACCACTAAACTACGCCCGCAAGGCGCAGCCGGGAGTTTTCCCGGTGAGTCGCGTCGGTCAAGCTCACACGCCCGCGCACCGCAAATTTCGGGAATTTTCCCGGAGCAGTACTTCTCTGAAGACTGCTGCTTCCCCGCTGCATGAGGCGCGCTCCGGCTTGCGCCCCGGGAGAAGTCGCGATTCTCGTCTATCATGCTACCCCGCCCGGTTTTTCAGTCGTGCATCGTGCGGAGTGGTCGCCATCCCAACCAAGCGTGACGTGAATCTAATTCTCTTCGAAGCCCATGAAATCACCCTTCCCCTCCCCCGGGAGGATCGCAGGGCGGTTCACCTCATCGACGTATTGCGGAGGAGCCCGGGTGACACGTTTGATGCCGGGCTCGTGAACGGGCAGCTCGGGAAGGGCACACTCGCCGCGATCGGGCGCGAGGGACTTCAACTCTCCTTCAAATGGACCGCGGAAACTCCGCCACTGGATCCTATCACGTTACTCATCGGACTTCCCCGGCCACAGACCGCACGAAAGATTTTGCAGGAAGCCACGTCACTCGGGGTTGGACATCTGCATTTCATCCGGACGGAGCGCGGCGAACCCAACTACGCGCAAAGCACGCTTTGGCACAGCGGCGAATGGCGACGCCATCTGTTGGCCGGCGCCGAGCAGGCGTTCTGCACTCGTCTGCCAGGGCTCTCGTATGGGAAAACGTTAGCCGAACTGTTCCCCGCGCTCCCTTCTCCAGCGGTCCGGATAGCCCTCGATAATTACGAGTCGTCCGTCGGTCTTCGCGACGCCGGATTCGACGGCAGTCCAGTCATCCTGGCGCTCGGCGCGGAACGCGGCTGGTCCCCGCCCGAGCGCAACGATCTTCGTGAACAAGGATTCCTGTTTGCGCACCTCGGACGCCGGGTACTGCGCGTGGAAACGGCGTGCATTGCCGCGCTCGCCATTGTGAAGGACCGCAGTGGTTTCTTTTAACACGACGCCGGTGAACTCGATCGCAGTCGATCTTCAGCGCCGGAAAATCGCCACCGTCGGCTGTCGCTGCCCTTTGCCGATGCGTTTCAGCAACGTCCAGCCTTCCGGCGCGAGATCAAGTTCCCCCGGCAGTTCGAAAACCACCAGCGCCTCCGACTTCGCCGCCAACACCTGGGTCAACCTCGCGAAAAGCTTCGGTGCGATTTCCGCAATCAAATCATAAGGCGGATCGACAAACACCAAATCAGGCAACTCGCCGCCGGCGCCGAGCGGGACCGCGAGCGCGTCACCTGCCAATAACTGGATGTCGTCCGGAAGACGTCCCATGCTCTTGCACACGGCTTCGATGTTTTTTCTCAGGCATGTGGCGGCTTTCTGGTTCTTTTCCACGAAAACACCCCCGCTCGCCCCACGGCTGATCGCCTCCAAGCCATAAGCGCCACTGCCCGCGAAAAGATCCAGAACGCGCGCGCCGTCGACGCGGGACGCCAAGCTGGAGAAAACCGCTTGGCGCATCCCATCCGTGGCAGGGCGTACCGCGTCACCCTTCGGGACCGCGAGTTGGATGCCACGCGCCTGCCCACCCGTGATACGCATCGTTCAGCAGGTACCAGGGAAATCCGTCGCTCCGGCAAATCTCCCGACCAACCAAGAATCCACCACGATCGCGAACCGGCGCTCCGCGCGGCCGAGATGTAGCTTCTCCGCGTAAGCTTTGAGCCGGCGATCGTTCATGTTGGCGTGATGTGAGGCCCGCCGGCGGAGCGTGCAACGGAAAAGCTTTCGAGTGCAAAAACTCGCCGATTCCAAAAGCTCAGTGCGGCTCGACGCCCGCGCCCTCCGGAGACATCACGAGGAACCCGTGGTGAGTTTGGGGGTACGACACTCTTTCTTTCTCCCCATATAACGTTTGCACCCTCGCGATTTATCTTTTGGTTAGCCTCCTAACTACCTGCGCGCAACGGCTTGACCAGCTGCTGCCCGCGGCTCCGGCCTCGCTGGCTTTCACCAACAAACATGCTCCCGTTTCGCCTCCTCGCCTTTTTCGGCCTGATTGCCGGAATCGCTCCGCCTGTGCGGACGGCGGAGATCGAGCGTAATTTTTGGCCCGGTCCCGTCACCCAATTCGACAGCCGTGGGGAGCCCGCGTCCGTGGAGGTTCTCGGCCCGCTGCTCTTTAAAAAAACCAATGCCGAGGGTGCCGTCTCGTCGGGAGCGCGGCCCTTCTACGTGCAGACGCGAAACCCGAACGGCGAACTCAGCCAGGCACTTTTCATTTATCCCTTGTTCGCCTACGCCGCGGACACGGAGACGTTCCGCTGGAGTATTTTCGAACTGGTGAAACGTTCCGGACGCAAGGAGAACGCTCCTCCCCTTAAGGGCTCGTTCACGGATCCCGATGTCTTCGAGGTCTGGCCGTTTTGGTTTTCCCGGAAGGACCGTCAGGATCCCGCTGCCAGTTACCAGGCGTTGTTCCCCATCGCGGGCACCTTGAAAAACCGCTTCGGCTATCAGAGTCTCTCGTGGACGCTTTTCCCGCTCTACGTGCGTTCGGAAAAACGGGACGCCATCACGACCGCAACGCCCTGGCCGATCATCCGGACGACCCGCGGCGCGGCGACGGGCTTCGCTTTCTGGCCGCTTTTTGGATGG
>JBDSSU010000391.1:0-4468 GCA_039928635.1 Opitutaceae bacterium
CCCCGGACCACGGTGAACGTCAAGGTGCATCAGTTTCTGCGAATGCCACGGAGCTGCTCCGGGGATGTTTACTCCCCTGATTCGTCATTCTGAACGCAGTGAAGAATCAAAGGAGACTTTAGCATCGGGGGGCGTCGCCACGTTCAACTGGATTCTTCGCGTTGCTGATGATGAACTCAGAAGTGGTCTCGCGAAGGAAGCAAAGGAAACGAAGTAATGCCTTCGTCTCGTTCACATCCTTCGCGAGACAAAATCCGAGGATTGGGTGGCTCATTGCTGCTCCACGGAAGTTTCTGATTACTTGCCGTCTCAGAATGACAAACGAAAAAGCCGGGAGAAAATCCCGGCCTCCAAAGCGCAGTTCGCTCTTCGCTCAGCCTTTTGCAGCGAGGGCGTTGAACTTCGGCGTCAGGTATTCCGCGCTGCTGTCGAGCGAGGCGAGTTGGATATAATCGGCCTCCGGCACCTCGATGCTGTGGCGTTTGCGGAGTTCCATGACGATGTCGAGAAAGTCCATGCTATCGAGCTCGAGCTGGTCGCGCAGGCGAATGTCGGGCTTTACGTTGCTGAGATCCTCGTCAGGTGCGATGTCCGCGATGATATCGAGAACCACCTGTTTGCATTCGTCTTTGGTCATGGAGTAGGTCGCCGGGATTAGGGGGCAAAGCGTTTCACAATCAACGTGGAATTTATCCCGAGCATCCCGAAAGAGTTATTAAGAATCGCGTCCACTTTCGCAACTTTGCGGGGCTGATTGAGCACCAAACCGGGAATCGCGCAGAGCGGATCGAGGTCATCGACGTTGATCGTCGGATGAACGACGAGGTCATCGAACGAGGGCAGATTGCCCGCGAGTTCCAGCGCCCCCGCGGCGCCCATACAATGGCCAATGAAGCTCTTCGTATTGTTGATGTGCGTGTCCGGGCAATTCTCACCGAACACCGCGCGAATGGCCTCGCATTCCTGGATGTCGCCCAAGGGGGTGGCGGTGGCGTGGGTGTTGACGATATGGATCTCGCGAGGCGTGAGTTCCGCCCGCGCGATGGCCGCCCGCACGCATTCGGCCTGACGGGTGGGATTTGGCAGCACGTAATCACTGGCGTCCGAATTCACATGATAGCCGCCGATTTCCCCGTAGATCTTGGCGCCGCGAGCCTGGGCATCCTCAAGTCGTTCGAGCGTAAACAGGCCACCACCTTCGGAGACCACGATGCCGTTGCGCGCCTTGTCGAACGGGCGGCTGGCTTTGTGCGGATCTTCATGAGCGGCCAGCGCGTTCTGGCTTTTGAAGCCGGCGAAGATCCCGAAAGTATGAATGCTTTCGCTGACGCCGCCGCAGATCGCCAGGTCCACCTCTCCCAAGCGCAACATCTGCGCGGCGTGGATCAGGCCCATGTTACCGGCGGCGCAGGCGGCGCCGATCGTGTAAGCAGGACCGGTCACCCCAAGATGCAACGACGCTTCGCCAGCCGGGTTGTTCGCGACCGTCCGCGGGTTGTGATAATGCGACCAGAACTTCGTGTCGTAGTTGAACTTCGAGATGTTGAAAATCTCGTTCTCGGTTTCGACATTCCCATGCTCCGTGCAGCCGATGTAGATGCCGACGCGGTCTTTCGGAAAGGCTTCGAAGTTCAAGCTACTGTCTGCGAGCGCTTCCCGTGCACAATAGATCGAGATCGAACCGGCGCGCGTCCCGACGCGGACTTCCTTCTTCTTCTGGTACTTGAGCGGATCGTAGTGGCAGACCCCTGCGAGCAATGTGCCCATGTAGCGGACCTCCATCCGTTCGATCCCACCCCGGCCATCCAGCAGATTTTTGCGGAATTCCGGAAGCGAATTCCCGTTTGGCGCGGTCAGTCCCACTCCGGTGATAACGACACGCGACTGCGGAAGAGGCTTCATTCAAGTAAAGCGGAAATCGCTAGCCAACCCCCCGACGAAAGCAATACAACGCTCGCCTTCATGAACGTTCTCGTCGTCGGGGGAGCCGGTTACATCGGCAGTCACTGTGTTCGCCAACTCGCCGCTGCCGGACATCGTCCGGTGGTGCTCGATAATCTCGTCTTCGGCCATCGCACGGCCGTCGCACCGGATGTCCCTTTCTATAGCGTCAACCTCGGGAACGAGAGTGAAGTCGGCAAAATCCTGAAGAAGGAGAACATCGAGGTCGTCATGCACTTCGCCGCTTACGCCTACGTCGGCGAAAGCGTTTCCGACCCGCTGAAGTACTATTTCAATAACGTTGCCGCAACCCTGCACCTCCTGCGCTGCATGATCGGACTGGGGGTGAAGAAGTTCGTGTTCTCCTCCACGTGCGCGACGTATGGCGTTCCCGCGGGGATGCCGATTGTCGAAACGATGCCGCAGGCGCCGATCAATCCGTATGGTCAAACCAAGCTCGATATTGAGAACGCACTGAAGGCCCTCGCGCATGCCAACGGGCTGAGCTTCGCGGCGTTCCGCTACTTCAACGCCGCCGGAGCTTCTGAAGATGGTTCGATCGGCGAGGATCATTCTCCCGAGACGCACCTGATCCCGCTCGCGATCGATGCCGCCGTGGGCAAACGCCCGGCCCTGCAGGTTTTCGGCAACGACTACCCGACCCCGGATGGAACCTGTCTCCGTGATTACGTGCACGTGGATGATCTCAGCCGCGCGCACATCGGCGTCTTCGAGAAACTTCAGCAGCCCGGGGCTGCCCTCTTCTACAATCTGGGCACTGGCAAACCGACTTCCGTCCTCCAGGTGATCGCCGCGGTGGAAAAAGCCACCGGGAAGAAAGTCCCGTACGAACTCGCCCCGCGTCGTGCCGGTGACCCGCCTGCCCTTTACGCCGACTCCACGAAGGCAAAGACCGAACTCGACTGGAGTATCAAGTTTCCGGACATCGACTCGATTGTCGCGACCGCTTGGAAGTGGCACTCGACGCACCCAGACGGGTTCGGAAAGAAATAACTGCGGTCCGGAGCGGCCCCGCACCTCGCCCTTTTTTCAGCGATCGTGGAACTCGCCTCGGACTAACAGGCGGGTAACCGTTTTCATAACGAGCGGTCGCAGAGTCGTCTGACGAACGACCCGGGGTTTAGTCTTCCTTCAGGCGCTTCTGCAGAGCGATCTTCGTTAAGCCCAGACGCTTCGCGGCGTTACCAAGGTCGTCGCCTTCCAGCCGAACCACCCGCGAGATAATTTCCCGCTCGATGCGATCAAGGATGGGCTCCTCCCCGGTGGTCCTCAGCTCCTGAACCACGAAGTCCAAAGCGGCCTCAAGCGTCAAAACCGGGGCTTTCTTTTCCTCGGTCCCTTCCAACGACGCCGGTTTCGGTGCTCCGTGAGCATCGTTCGGAAACGGGGATGGGCTTCCAACGGGTTCACTCGTGGCGGACAGGATCTCACGGGGAAGATCCTTGATGAGAATCGCGTCGCCCTGGGCGATCACTGCACTGCGATAGATCACGTTTTCCAGTTCCCGAACATTGCCCGGCCATTTGTGCCGCGTCAGCACCGCCATGGCTTCAGGCGAGACTTTGGAGACGCGCGACTTCTTCTGCTTGAACAGATTTTGCACGCAGAAATCCACGATTTGCGGAATGTCTTCTCCCCGCTCCCGCAGCGGGGGCATGCGAATCCGGACCACGTTTAACCGATAATAGAGGTCTTCACGAAAGGTCTTCGCCTTCACCATCTCTTCGAGATCCTTATTCGTCGCGGCCACGATGCGCACGTCGACTTTGATCGTCTCGGTGCCACCGACCCGCTGGATCTCGCCCGCTTGGAGAACGCGCAGGATTTTCGTCTGCGTCGCCAGCGCCATGTCGCCGATTTCATCGAGGAAGATGGTGCCGCCATCACAAAGTTCGAATTTCCCCAGCCGCTGGCCGGTCGCTCCCGTGAACGATCCCTTTTCGTGACCGAATAATTCGCTCTCGATGAGATTGTCCGGAATCGCCGCGCAATTCACGGCAATGAACGGCTTCGATGCGCGATGGCTGTGCTTCCAGATTGAGCGCGCCACGAGTTCCTTACCCGAACCGCTCTCGCCCGTGATCATCACGGTGACGTCGCTCGCGGTCACCTGCCCGATGACCTTAAAAACATCCTGCATCACCGGCGAGCTGCCCACGATGCCTTCGCGATAATCATCCGCGTTGATCGTCGGCTTGTAATCGCCCACCGCACGAAGATCCGCGTGCGCCTTGAGCGCCTTCTCGGCGAGCGCGAGCACCTTCTCCGGATCGAACGGCTTCATGACGTAGTCGAACGCCCCATACTTCATTGCCTCGATCGCCGTCTGCGCCGTGCCGAACGCGGTCATCAGAATCACCAGCTGCTTCGAATTCGCCGAGCGAATGTGTTGCAACGCCTCGATCCCGCTCATCCCGCTCATGCGCACGTCGAGAAACACCAGGTCAGGCAGCGGACCTTTTTTCACCATCGCGATCCCCTGCTCTCCGCTCGCCGCCTCGGTCAC
>JBDSSU010000392.1:0-19907 GCA_039928635.1 Opitutaceae bacterium
AGCCACGTTACTCCTCCGGCAGCGGCTGGTCTTTCGTTTCGGGCAGCATCGGCAGGACGGCGATGCCGAGGAGCAACACCAGGCTCACCCAGAGGCCGGCCGTGCGGAAGCCTTCGATATCGCCGCCCAACTTCGCCGTTATCTTGCTCACGGTAAACGGCGCCGTGGCCGCGAGAAGCCGGCCGACGTTGTAGCAGAAGCTCGTCCCGGTGCTGCGCAGGCTCGTCGGGAACAGCTCCGGCAGATAAACCGCGTAGACGCCGAACACGCCGAGTTGGCCGAAGCCCATCAGCGGAAGCATCCAATACATATCCGTCGTTTGGCGCATGAATTTGAAAACGAGCACCGTCGACAGGAACGAGCAGAGCAGCGCGAGCGCGAAGGCGGGACGCCGGCCCCAAGTCTGCGCGAGCTTGGCCATCGAGAGCATGCCGATGAAGCCGCCGATATTTTGAAAGAGCAGGCCGGCGGAGCGCCAGAAAGCTTTGTGACTCGCCATCTCCGGGCCGGTGAGATTGCGCGCGGCGGCTTCGCCTTCGACGATCGAGCCGACGATCTTTGGGTGGAAGTTGCCGATGCCCCAGAGGCCGATGATGCCGGCGCTGCAGGCGATCAGCGCCCACCAGGCGTTGCGCGACCAGCGCGGATGCGTGAGAAGATTTTTGTAGGAACCAAACTTGATCCCCTTTGCGAGGCCGGCGGCGCGCGCATCGACCCATTTCTGCGGCTCCTTCAACTTGGCGAGCACGAAGACCGACATCAGGGCGGGCAGCGCGCCGACAATGAACATCGCCTGCCACGGCTTCAGCCCAAACGGCAGGGTGGCGGCGAGGCCGATGCCCATGCCGATCGCGCCGGCGGCGAGGTTTCCCCAAGTTGAGATCGATTGCAGCAACCCGAGCGCCGGCGCGCGCGCGATCCGGCACCGCATCCGCCACGAGCGCGACCGCCAGGCCGAAGACGCCGCCGACCCCCAGCCCCGTGATGAAACGGTAAACGCAGAAATCGGTGAAGCCGGTCGCGAAGGCGTTCAGGCCCGTGCTCAGCGAATAGAGCAGGATCGTGACCGTGAGCATGCGCGCGCGCCCGTAGCGATCGCCCAGCGCACCGAAGATCAGACCACCGATGGCCCAGCCGACGAGAAACACCGACGTCGTGTAAGGCGCGTAAACGGTGGCGAGTTTCTTGTCGGCCACGAGCTGCTCCATCGCTCCGTCGCGGGCGAGGTTGAAGAACTGCTGGTCCATGCAGTCGAACATCCAGGCGAGGGAAGCGACCGTGAAGACGAACCAGTGTTCGCGGTTGAGCAGGCGCCACCAAGGCTGTGACGGGGAGGGATGAGGGGTCATGCGATTTTTAAACTAACCACAGGGGGAGGTGGAGAGACACGGATAAAATCATACGGTGGGGAAGAGTTTATCAAGCCGCGATGCCGGCCGCTGATGCGCCGCGGGTTTTCTGATCAGAGCTTCACGGGAGTTCCGCGTTCGGCCGAAGCGTAAAGCGCGCAGATGAGCGCCACGGCGTTGCGCGCTTCGTGACCGGCGATCGCGGTGGGGCCGCCATGGTGCAAGGCGGCGACGAGATCCTGGATCTGACGGCGATGTCCCTCATGACCGATGGCCGAGGGCGATCCTGCGCCGGAGCGCATCGCGGCGTCCAATTTGGTGGAGCGAATCCCTTCATCCTCGGGTTGCGCGTCACGAAAATCCCATCGCGCCAGGTGGTCGTCTTCGAGGACAACCGACCCCGTCTCGCCGCCGATCTCGATGCGGCGCTGCCAACCCGGCCACAGCGCCGTGCTCGCCTCAATCGTGCCGAGCGCGCCGCTGCCGAAACGCAACGCGGCACTCGCCGTGTCTTCGACTTCGATGCCGGTGTGCACGCGGCGGGTGGTCCACCCAAAAATTTCCGCCGGCATTCCCGCGAACCATTGCAGGAGGTCGATCGCGTGAATGCCCTGGTTCATGCACGCGCCACCGCCGTCCAGCGCGCGCGTCCCTTTCCAGCCACGATAGTATTCCGCGCTGCGATGCCATTTCACGTAGGCGCTCGCGAGGACGAGGCGGCCGAAGCGACCGGAGTCGAGCGCGGCCTTCAACTGGCGAGCCCCGGCTCCGAAGCGCGATTGAAAAATCGGGACCACGCGAACGCCCTTTTGATCGGCCGCGCGTAAAATCTCGTCAGCGCGTTCAGTCGTGATCTCCAGCGGTTTTTCGATCACGACGTGTTTGCCCGCGGCAATTGCGGCGAGGGCCGGCTCAAGGTGCGCACCGCTGGGCGTCGTGATGCAGACGACGTGGATGTCGGGCCGTGCGACGAGTTCCTCCACCTGCGTGGTCGTGAACGGTACGCGGTGTTTTTGCGCGAAGCTGTCGGCGTTGGCCCGGTTGCGGGTGCAGACACCGCGGAGTTGTGCGCCGGGAACATCCGCGATGGCGCGAGCGTGGAAGTCCGCGATCATCCCGACGCCGATAATGCCGAAGCCGATGGCAGGATTTCCGGAAGACGCCGGGGGAGAGAGGGGGGAAAGCATCGTGAGGCGTGCAGTGTTATTTTCCAGCCCGCGAAGTCTAGCGCGGTTCGCTGGAGCGTATTTGAATCCCAGTTTCTCGTGGGGACTTCAGGCGGAATCAAGGAGCCTTTCGCCTTTGGCACCCGGGCGGTGCAAAAAGGTCCGGGGAGCGCGCGTCTCGTGTGCTGCTCTCGACGTCTCGCCAAGCCGTAACGATTCAACCACGAATGGACACGAACGGACACGAATGAAAAACAGAGCCGCGAGCCAGGAACGCCGGCTGCATTCGTTCAAATCCGATCGTCCCGAATGCGAGTTCCTGTACGCGCGCCGAACACTGCCACAAGCCGGTAATTCGAGGCGGCGCGCGCGCTCGGGCGGCGGGGATTCGGCTCAGCTGGCGACTGGCTCGGCGACCGCCCGGGTGGCCAGACAATCGCGTACCGCCGTCTGAAATTCTTCCAGGTTGAAAGGCTTCGGCAGAACCCGGTCGACCTGCAGCTGACCGATCGATTGCAGCTGGTGCGCGGTGAGCCGGCCGCTGCTGATCAGGATGCGGCCCGGAAAATTCGCGGCCCGCGCGCGTCGGGCGAATTCGATGCCATCGATGCCGGGCAAATTCACGTCGATCATCAGGAGATCGTAAGCGCCGGGATTCGGCGCGAGATGTTCCCAGCCGTCGAGCCCGTTGGTGAGATGGTAGACTTGGTGACCGCTGCGTTTCAGGGCTGCCACAATCGTGAGCGCGACCAGTTCTTCGTCTTCCACCACGAGCACCCGGGCAATGTTGACGGAGTGGGAGCCGTTGGCCGGGGTGGGTTTCGGAACGATTTTCGGCATCGGCCAAACCGGCAGCATGACATGGAAAACAGTGCCTTCGCCCGGAGTGGATTCCACTTCGACCCGACCACCGGCCTGCGTGGTGACATGCCACACGGTCGCCAGACCCAAACCGGTCCCGCGACCCACGGGTTTCGTCGTATAGAAAGGTTCGAAGATCCGTTCGCGGGCGGCGGCGGTAATGCCGAGACCACCATCGCGCACCGAAAGCCGCTGCCACCCGAGCAGAGGACGATCGGTCGGTGGGCGACGCGTCAGCTGGGCGGCTTCCGGAGGGAGGTGCACGGCCTCGACGCGAATATGCGGAGTCCAGCTGGCCGGGGGATGCGCCGCAATTTTGTCTTCGAGCGTGTCCCGCGCATTCAGCAGCAAGTTGACCAGGATTTGGTTGAGGTCGGTTGAATTGAAATACAACGGCGGCAAGTTGGCCGGCACCGCGTTCTCCCACACGATGCGACGATCCATCGTCGGTCGCAGCAGATCGAAAGCGCCGACCACGACCGACGCCAGCCCGACAGACTCCGCCCGGTTCTCCGATTTCCGGCCAAAGGTGAGCAGCCGGCGGGTGAGTTCCGCCGCGCGTTGCACGGCGCGGGAAATCACGTGCACATCCTGTTGCAGTTTGCCGTCGTGCCCGCGGTCGACCTGAAGTTCGCTCGCCTTGAGCATGATCGGGGTCAGCAGATTGTTGAACTCATGGGCGATGCCGCCCACGAGTTCACCAACGGCCCGGAGTTTTCGCGTTTGCGCGAGTTCCTCGTCGAAGCGACGTCGCTCGGTGATATCTTCCGTGAGAACGCAAACGCGTGCGAAGCCGTTAGCACCCGGAGCAAGTGGCACCAGCGTCAGCACAATGGTGCGCCGGGGAGCAGTCAGTGCATGTTCGTGGTGCGTGATTTTGTCCCGGGTCGGCCAGTGGCGTAAGGTGTCGGCGAGCACCGCTGACCATTCCGGACAAAAACGAAGTTCGTCGAGACGCCGCCCGGCGTTGCTGTCGATCGGGAGTTCGAACAGGCGTCCGGCACGGGGGTTCAAAGTGATCAGCCGGTGTCCCTCCGGAGCTGCTTCGATGATGCACATGGCGACCGGGACGTTCTCATAGAGCGCGCGAAGCAGCTCTTCTTTCTCGGCCAGCTGCGCAGCCTGGCCGGCGATGCGCTTTCCGAGTGCGCGCTGACGCAGGAATCCCCAGAGCGCGAGCAGGAATCCGATTCCCAAGACGCCCGCCGCGTACTGCAAGACTTGCTGGCTGGTGAACATCGGCGGATCGAAACGATCAAACCACTTCTGATAGATCCGGTCGTATTCGCCGGTGCGGCGGAGCACGGCAAGACCCTCATTCAATCGCGCGAGCAGCACCGCGTCCCCCTTGTGCACCGCGAAACCGATCCGCAGGTCGATCTCGGTGGACTCACCCTCGAGTTGCACGATGTTGTTGAAATTTTCCCGCTCGACGACCGACAACACCGATAGTCGCGAGCCGAAGGTGGCATCGGCCTGCCCGCTCTGGACCAGGCGCAACGATTCGGTAAACGAGTTGGTGGAGATGATCCGGCATTTCAGGCCGTGAGCCCGAAGAAAGTCTTCCCCGATTGACCCGACGCCCACGAGCGCGAAGGTCCGGCCCGCAAGATCCTGGAATTTTTGCACCGGGTTGTCGCGACGACGGACGAAGACAGCGCCCTGCAGCGTGAGGTACGGCACGGTGAAGTCGGCAAACTCCACCCGGGTGGCTGATTCGCTATACGCCTGCAGGAGATCGAACTCGCCCTGGACGAAGAGGTCGTTGGTCTCTTTCGTCCCGCGAATCGTCCGCTGGATTTTCAGATTCATCGTCCGGGCAATGGCGTTGAGCAGATCCACCGAAAAACCGTCCAGCTCGCCATCCCGATTGATAAATGAATATGAAAAACTGTCCGACGTTGCTCCGACCATCAGCGGTTCGCGCAGTCTTGGGCGCGTTGCGCCTGCGGCGATCGCGCCTGGCTTGACGACTTCCTGGACCAACGGAGCAGACGATGGCTCAGCGCCTCGCCCTGCGAGGGAGGCGAACAGCATTCCGCTGACAGCGAGCACAGTTCGAAAGCGCGCGCGGCCTTCGGATTTTGAGAAACGGGGCAGTTGAAAGGTGGCCGGAATGGTCCCGGGATAATCGGCACGGAATGCCCGGGGTAAATTGGAAATCGGAAAGCGGCGGTGCGCGGTGCGCGGTTGGGGAGTGTCTTCAAAACCTCCTTCGCCGGGCATTCTGAGACTGTCGGCCATTTGAGTGGCACGGGCATCTTGCCCGTTCGGGAGGTCTCGCCTGGGGCTGGGAGAGCCGCCCTGCCGGAAGGCGGCTTGCGGGCGGCCGTTCGATCTGCTCAACGTTTTTCCGTGCGAATCCTGATTGTCGAAGACCACGTGATGTTTCGCGAAGTCCTCCACAAGGTTTGTACGGTGGAACTCCAGCATGAGGTCGTCGGTGAAGCCAGTGACGGTCGCACCGCCATCGGCCTGGCGCTCACCACCAAGCCTGACCTCGTGCTTCTTGATCTTCATCTGCCCAATCTCGATGGATTCGGAGTGCTCGATTCGCTGCGGCAGCTCGCGCCGGAAATTCGGGTTTTGCTCCTGTCTTCCCACTGCGACGAGTACACGGTGTACCGCGCGGCGGAAGCCAAGGTTCATGGCTTCGTGGATAAAAACACGAACACCGTGGCGATCCTGAAAGAGGCCATCACCGCTGTGGGCAAGGGGAGGGTTTATTTTTCGGAAACGTTCAAACGCCTGAAGGCCGCGCGGCAGAAGGATCCGCGTTCGTTCGACAAGCTGCTGACCGCGCGGGAGCGGGCGATTCTCCCCCTTTTAGGCGAGCCGCTGGATGACGTCGAAATCGCCCAGAAGCTCGGTGTTACCATCGGCACGGCGGAGAAGCACCGCTTCAACATCCGCCGGAAATTGGGCCTGCAGACTTCGGCCGAGCTTACCCGTTACGCCCGCGAGCACGGCTTCACGCTACGGGCGTCGCACGGCGACGACGGCGCAATGCTTCCGTAAGCGAGCGGATTTCGCGGCGCATGGGTTCAAGCAGCGACGCGAAGGCGTTTTGGTCATCCTCCCGCGCGGCGTTTTCCAAGGTGGTCGCAACCGTCTCCAGCGCCGTGCCCGCCACCATTTTTGCCTGCGAGAGGATCTGGTGGGCGGAGGCGGCGACGGCGGCAAAATCCCGCGCACTCGACGCGTGCTCGAGCTGATTCTCCGTTTCGGCGAGGGTGGCGAGGAATCGTTCGATTTGCACCGTCAGCCCTTGGTCGGTGCCGTCTGACAGATAAGTGAGCAGGGAAAGATCGAGTGCCGGCACTGGCACCTCCGCCGGGACGTGCACGGACGCGGCCGTCAGCAGGCGACGACCCACGGTGAGGAGAGCCCTGCGCAGTTTTTCGGGCGTGAGTGGTTTCCCGACGAACGCATCCATGCCCGAGGCCAGACACAGCGCGCGGTCCTCCGCCGTGCAATAGGCCGTGACGGCCAGGAGGACGGCGCGAGGATTGCCACCTTCGATTTGGCGAAGGCGTTTCGCGACTTCGGTGCCGTCCATATCCGGCAAATTCCGGTCGAGAAGAATGATGTCGAAACGTTTGGCGGTAAAAAGTTCTAGCGCTTCGCGACCATTGCGCGCGCGTACGCTCGGCAGGCCGAGTTTGCTGAGCACGGCCGTGGCGGCCCACGCGTTGTAATCGGCGTCTTCGACGATCAATACCGTGGCAGCGGGCAAATTGAGCGTCGGCCCTTCTTCGGCCGGTTCGCTCACCACGATGGGCAATCGCAGATAGAAGGTGGAGCCGACGTCTGGCTGACTTTCAACGCTGACGGAGCCCCCCAGGACATCTGCGAGGGAGCGGCAGGCCGCCAAGCCGAGTCCGGATCCTTTGATCGATTCCCCGCGGGCGTTCGAGAGTCGGGTGAACTTCGTGAACAACGTTGCCTGGTCGGCCGGGGTGATTCCCGTGCCTTCATCGGTGACGGCAAATTCGATTTCATCGCGTGAATCCGCCCCGAGGCGGGCGCGGAGGCGGATGGTGCCGCCGGCATACTTCAAGGCATTGCTCGTGAAGTTCACGAGGATCTGTTGAATCCGGCCCGCGTCGCCGAGGAGCGTCAGCGGCAAATTGGGATCCGTTTCCAGCACGAGGGAGGCACCGCGTTCGATCGCGTCGCCTTTCAGAGTGGTGGCAACGGAGCGCAGAAGTTCAGCCGGCACAAAAGGGCCCGGTTTTAACTCCAGCTGACCGGCCTCGATGCTGGCGAAGTCGAGGACATCGTCGACGAGCGAGGAGAGATAGGTGGTGCATTCGCGCAGGGTGGAGACGATCTCCCTTTGCCTGGCGTCGAGGCGGGTGTCCTCGAGCGCGAGCGCCAGACCGACGATCCCATTGAGCGGGTTGCGAATATCATGGCTCATGTTGGCCACGAATTCCGTTTTCGCGGCGCTGGCTTTCGCGAGCTGGGTGGTGCGTTGGCGAACTTTTTCTTCGAGCTCGGCATTGTGGCGGCGAAGGTGGCGGAGACGCAGCCGCATGATCCCGTAAATTCCCGGGGCGAGCGCCAGCAACACGCCGACGATGGCGGGAGTACGGCGCCACCAAGGACGGAGAATTTCAAAATTGAAAACCGCGGCTTCACTGGCGATCCCGGTTTCGGCAACCGTGCGCACGCGGAAGGTGTATCGGCCATCGCGAACGGCGGTGAGTTCACGGGATTGCGTGGCGTCCGCCGGAATCCAGTCGCCGTCGATTCCCTCGATCCGGGTTTGGAGTCGCAAAGCGGGACGCAGCGCGAGTCGAGGGGCCGCGAATTCGAAGCGGACGGCCTTGGTGGCGTAGGGCAGCGCGCTCGTGATGGAGCGCAGTTCACCGGTTTCCGCCTGGCGTGAATACGCGTGCAGCAGGGGAATGGGAGGAGCTGGCGCCACCGGCGCATCCGTGTCATTCCGCAACAATCCTTGGGTGCCGCCGATCCAGAGGCTCGCGGTCCCCTTGGCATTCGTTTCCGCAAACAGCGCTTTCGGATGACCGATTTCCCAGAGTCCTTGGACAGAGTGCGGCTGCCAGCGGGCGCGACCGTTTTCCACGCGGATTCGCGCGGCGGTCGCGCCCAGGCCGTCCATCGCGGGATGCACGACCCAGACGCTGTCATCCGAAGGCACGGCGGAAAACGAAACGATGTTTCGCGCCGGATAGTTTTCGATGGGCTGAAACCGGTTGTTTTTTCCGCTCACCATCCATCCGCCTTCCGCGGCAAAAATCAGCATCGAGCCATTCGCGGTTTCCTGCACGACGCTGAAACCCCTCAGCGCCGGCGCTCCAGGCAGAGAGGTGAGCCGGACGGCGGGCGTTGGGCCCGAAGCTTCAGGACGAGCGGTGAAAATGCCGCTTGAGGAGGTGCTGAGCCACAAGGCTCCGCTGGCATCCTCCGCAATCGCGTTCGCGGGTTCGGGGAGATGATCCACCAGCACCCGTGATGTGCCGCTGGCGTCGACGGCGATGATCTGACGCTTCAGTGCAACCAGCGTGGTGCCGGGCATGGATCGCGAGGGTTTCGCCACCATCGCAGCCGATGGCGTGGGGAGCACCAGCCTCCTGGCGTCGCCGTTGTGCAGTTCGACTGCGCGGTTGCGCGCCACGAGCAATCCTTCGGGGGTGGAACGCATCTCGTAGACGCGCTCGCGAACCCCGGTCGTGCGATGAAAAGTCCGGTCGTCCGAGTCGGTTTCCAAGAGACTGTTCTCAACCGCCACGACGATCCGGCCGTTGTGACGGGTGATCCTTCCAATCGGCTGAGCCGGGAGTCCGGAGCTTTCACCGAAGAACTGCGTCGCGGGTTCGAGCTCGATCCGGACGATGTACGATGGCGATGTGGCCCACAAACTGCCCTCCCGGTCCACGAATACGCTGTAGATATTCAGCGTGGGAAGTCCGTCAGCCGGCGTAAGAACGCGACGCAGCGATCCGTCCTGACGAACCAAGGCGATGCCGCCATAAAGGGAGCCGAGGGCGAGGTCCCCATTCTTCATCTTCGCAACTGAGCTCAACATCTCGCGCTGTAAAAAGGCGGTGCCCTCCTCCCCGAACGGCTGGGCGCTCTGGCCCTCGGAAACCGTGAACAGTCCGGCCGAGTTGACGAAGAACCAGCGGTCATTCTGCCGCTCCAGCCAGAAGATTGCCTGCGTCCCAAGTTGGGCTGCGGGAATCAGGAGCCGAGGCCCCTTTTCCTCGATCACATAAAGCCCCGTGACGGGGTGCTGAACGTAGATTTTCCCCTCGATATTGAAGGCGTGAAAACGAATTCCCGGTTCCATGGCCCAAACTTGGAACTTCTGACCATCCCAACGCAGGATTTGATGATCGGAAACGAAGAGGGCGCCGGCGGGTTCCGCGAATACGTGCCACATCTCGCCCAACTCATCCAAGGGGAACGGAAGTTGGTCGCGCAGGGAGTGAAATTGCCACTCCGAGGTCCCGTCGTGTGCGAACCAACCCACGTTGCGATTCGCCGCTGTCCAGATGCGGCCATCGCTGCCGAAGGCGAGTCCACGAGCCGCGTCTCCGCTGTCCATCAATGAGCTTTTCCAGAGTGCCCCATCGAAACTCAAAAGGCCATTGGTCCCAAAGTGCAGGATGCCATCAGGTCCTTGGATCGGGGTCCACGGTGCCTCATCCGCGCCCAATTCCCAGGTGGGATAGGCCTTGATTGTAACCGGCCCGGCTTCGCTCGCCCCGATTGCGACGGAGCAGATCAGGCTAAAAACGGCAAGGAGGCCATGCATCAGCACCTGCAGAGGCTTGAGGGGGGCCGCGTTCACCGCGGCGAAACATGCCCACTCTCAGAGGTAAAGCGATGCGATTTTCGGAAGTCCTACCGGAATTCCGGTACGCCGGCGGTGAACCCGGTATGCTTTCCGAAAATCCGGTAGTCGGATCGCTGGAAAGTGCGGGCAGACGGGGAGAGTCTTTCGCCGTTATGAAAATCCAAATCGCTAAACGGTTTATCTTCGGGCTCCTCTCGAGTCTTCTGCTTGCCGCTGGTTTTGCCCACGCCGCTGATCGGCTCGATCCCATGTCGGTGAGCTTGAGCGGTTCCATTATCCAATCGGATGGTCCGACTCCTCCGTGCGAAGATGGTGGTGAGGGTGATCGTTGATTCCTCCCCATGCTTAGCCTGGCCTCTATCCGTTATCGCAACGTCCTCGCCCAGCATGGCGGGCCCGTTGAGCGCATAGAGACTGGGCGCTTTTCTGTCTGCGGACGGCAGATGTTTCAGGCGAACGCGCGCCTCAAGCCGGGCCTCACCGCCAAACGGGCGCGTAGCATCTATAGCGATGCGGATGGCACCGGGACTCACCGTGTCGCCAGCATCGCGCGGCACATGGCCGTGTCCGAGGCCATGGAACGCTGGGCGTTCCACGCCACTGTTCGCTCCCCGCGGGCGGCGGAATTCGGTTTCGATGTCGATCCGTCGTCAAACGGCATGTCGGCGTTTCCCGGTCTCTTGCGAAACAACGCCCGGCGCAAGGCGCTCTTGGAAGCCGTCGAGCGTTACAGCCTGATTTCCTGGTGGGAAGGCATGATCCCAGGGCGGGTGATGGAAACGGATTGGCCGGGCGTGTCTGCGGTCGTGATTGACGGACCTTTCGGTGGGGTGACGGCGATCGCCTTCGCGCGCACCGAATGGGGTGGCTACGCCTACGGCCACGCGGCGGAAGAATCGCTGGGGGCCGCCTGCGAGCGGGCCGTGATTGAACTCGCGCGCCACGAATGGGTGCTTCGCGCCTGGCGCCTGGCTTTTGCGTCCGGGCAGAAGACCGCGCCTTCCAGTTTGTTCGAGCGACGCTGTCTCTTTTTCGCTTCCGAAGAAGGGCATCAGGCCTTTCAAGCCCGGCTGCATGCTCCGGCGAGCGCGAAAGGGCCCCGGCCGGTGGTTGCCTGCGACCGTGATATCCCCGGCCCCTGGGCGGAGTTTGCCACCGTCTGGAGGTTTGCGCTGCGGCCTCCTGCGGATGGCTATTTGAAAGGGGGGGAAGGTTATTTCTTCTGGTGAAGAGCCAATTTCCGCCGGGCCGACGGGTGGGGCAGCGCTGAAGATTCTCCATCTCGAGGACAATCCCGGTGACGCCGAGCTCGTGAGCGAGCTCATCAAGGACGAGTGGCCCAACTGCGAGATCAGTTTGGTCTCAACGCGTTTCACCTTCACGGGTGAGCTGCAGCTGAACCGCTACGATCTGATCCTGGCCGATTTCAGCCTCACGGCTTTCGATGGCCAGGAAGCGCTTGCCATAGCGCTGGCACAGGCGCCGGACACGCCGTTTATTTTTCTCTCCGGCACGATCGGTGAAGATTTCGCCATCGAAGCCGTCCGCGGCGGGGCGCACGACTATGTGCTGAAGGATCAGATGAAGCGGCTGCTCACCGCTATCCCGCGCGCCCTCCGCGAGGCGGAGGATCGGAAGCGTCGCCTGCAAGCCGAGCGCCGGGTGCGCGAACTCGCGGAGATGATTAATCAGGCTCGCGAAGCGATTATCATCATGGATCTCCAGGACCGGATTATTTCCTGGAACGCCGGGGCCGACCAAATCTTCGGTTGGAAGAGCGACGAAATCCTCGGAAAATCCGCCGCGGAAATTTTTAACCAGGACGTGCCGGTCGCGTTTGTTGCCGCGCGGGAGGAGACGCTGGCGAAAGGCGCGTGGAGCGGGGAAATCCACCTGCACAATCGCGCCGGTCATTCCGTGATCGTCGAATCGCGCCAGACCTTGATTCGCGATGAGGCAGGTGCTCCCCGCGCTTATCTCAGCATCAACAGCGACATCACCGACCGAAAGCGCCTCGAGGAACAATTCCTCCGCGCCCAGCGCATGGAAAACATCGGGCTGCTCGCCGCGGGAATCGCGCACGATTTGAACAATGTGCTCGCGCCGATGCTGATGGCGGCGCCGATGCTGCGGGAGTGGGTTTCCGAGCCGGCCGGCATCCGGATGATCGATCTCCTCGAGAAAAGTGCCGAGCGCGGCTCCGGTTTGGTCCGCCAAATTCTGGCTTTCGCGCAAGGCGTGAGCAGCGAGCACCGGCTCCTGCAGGTCAAGACGGTGCTGCGGGAAATCGTCGCGGTGATCGCCGGCACTTTCCCTAAAACCGTCATCCTGCAGGAAAATATTCCGGGCGAGCTATGGCCGGTGAAAGCCAGCGCGATCCAGCTGCATCAGGTGCTGCTCAATCTCTGCGTCAACGCGCGCGACGCGATGCCACAAGGGGGAACGCTCAAGTTGCGTGCGCAAAACTGCCTGCTGTCGCCCGAAGCGGCGCATTCGATCCGCGGCGGCTTTGCCGGTGCTTTTGTGGTGTTGCACGTCGAGGACACGGGTTCGGGGATCACCCCCTCGGTGCTCGAGCGCATGTGGGAGCCTTTCTACACGACGAAAGAATCCGACAAAGGCACCGGGCTTGGACTCTCCACGGTGCGGGGAATCGTGAAAAGCCACGGGGGATTCGTGGAAGTGCAAACCGAGCTGGGACGCGGCACCTCGTTCCGCGCGTATTTTCCGGCCGCGGAAAACGCCGCCCCGACAGCCAGCATCGAGCAGTACCGTCCGCCGGCGCGCGCTCACGGCGAGTTGATCCTGGTCGTCGAAGATTCTGCGGACATTCGCGAGATGACCGCGGCCATGCTCACGCGCCAGGGCTACCGGGTGGTGCTGGCAGCGGATGGCGCGGAAGCGGTGACAAAGTTTAACCAGCGGGGAGACGAAATCCGGCTCGTGATCTCCGACCTCCGCATGCCCAATCTCGATGGCACCATGCTGGCGCGAGTGCTGCACCGGCTTAATCCCGCCGTAAAAATGCTGGTGGTCAGCGGCACGCAGCCACGTGCGCCCTGGAGCGCCAATCCTTGGCCGGATGATTTCACCGCGGAATTTCTCGCGAAACCTTTCAAGCCGGAAGTCCTGCTGCGAAAAGTCCGGGAGATGATTCATTCTTCGCCGCCCAAGATCGGCGCCGCTTAAGTTTGTTGGGTTTCTCGCTCGCGAAAGCTCACCGCCGCGAATGGCGGTGAGCTGCGAACGAATTCCCGACGGAAGCCGCGCGCAGGTTTTGCCTTTGGTGAAAGGTCGGGCTTGTTAACGGCACCCCTGCTCGCTCCCGTGCGATGTCCGTACTTCCTGCCCCCGATGTTTTTCCCCGCTGTTTTTTCCTGGCGTGCGTTGCGCCACGCTTTGATCGCTGCCGTCCTCGTCCTTGGATGGCCCGGGACAACGTACGGCGCGCAGGCTGTTTTACCTCCGAAGCCCGAAGCGGGTCGCTCGAGCGAAGCGCCCGGGAGCAGCCGCGTGATCGCAGATCTGAATCTTGAACTCGTCTGGATCAATCCCGGCACGTTCGTCATGGGCAGCCCGCCGGAGGAGGAAAATCGCCATAAAGCCGAGGGGCCGCAGACGAAGGTCACGTTGTCCAAAGGATTTTGGCTGGGGAAAACGCCCGTCACCCAACAGCAGTACGAGGCCTTCACCGGCACGAACCCCAGTTCGTTGAAGGAGGCGGGAAAAGAGGCACCGGTGGAAAATGTCTCGTGGAATGATGCGATGAAATTCTGCGCTGCCCTGACGGAGCGTGAACGGGCCGCGGGACGCTTGCCGGATGGGTATGTTTATACCCTTCCGACTGAGGCGCAGTGGGAATACGCCTGCCGGGCGGGAACGACCGGCTCCTACGCTGGCGAGCCGGATGCAATGGCGTGGTACGACAAAAACAGCGGCGGCACCACGCACCCTGTAGGGCTCAAGCGACCGAATGCGTGGGGATTGCACGACCTGTTGGGCAATGTGCTCGAGTGGTGCTACGACTGGTACGGCGACTATCGGGGCGGTGCCGCCACGGATCCTGATGGACCGCGGAGCGGATATTTTCGCATGGCCCGTGGTGGTAGCTGGCGGGTCGGCGTGATCGTGTGTCGCTCCGCCGCCCGCTCGGGAGGTTCGCCTGATCGCCGCGACTACACGATCGGCTTTCGTCTCGCGCTGGCGCCCGCGCGATAAGCGGCGCGCAGGATGCGGTGGTTTTCGGCGGACTCTCCCCGGACGGTCGCCGCTTAACTAAACCAGGCGCGATCGCCTTTCTTGTAAGGTGCGTTGCCGTCGTAACGGCCGGGCACTTCCATGAAGCGCACCGCTTTCGTGGCGCCAATTTCCGAAGTGAAATAGCCGAGGATCGTCAGCTCTTTCATCATGCGGAAATAGTGCTGGCCCTCCTCGTCCTCGGACACCGCGCCGGTCCTTTGTCGCTTGGTCTGCTCGGTGAACGCTTTTTGCTCCTGATCAAGTTCGTTGAGCAACGTGGTGCGGTTCGCGGGGGTACCGGTGGCGAAACTCCCTCCGAAACGCGTCGAGTAAGCCCCAGCGATCTTTCGCAGACCGTCCTTGAACGCCGCTTGATTTTGTGGGGCGTAACAATCGCGCACCATCATCGCCATGAAGGCGCCGATGCTTACGGCCTTGGCGCCCGGAATATCCGTCGTGGGAATGATCGTGTCGCCGATCTCATCAAGCAGCGCGAGTTCCTCGGGCGCGAACGCGGGCGCCGCGTTTGCGGGATTGGTGCCATCGAGGTTGGCGGAAAACAATCGCGGGCCGAGGACGGACGCGCCCATGAGCGTCGCCATCCTGATCACTGCTTCTCGTCGAGTCATGTCCATGGCAGGAAGAGTTAAAGGTTGCCGCGCTTCAGCTCGGCGACGGCGAAATCGGCCGCGCGCGCCGTCATCGCCATGTAGGTGAGCGATGGGTTCACGCAAGCGGCGGAGGTCATGCAGGCGCCATCGGTCGCGAAAACATTCTTCGCATCCCACACCTGGTTGTTTCCATTGAGCACCGAGGTTTTCGGATCCCGGCCCATCCGGGCAGTGCCCATTTCGTGAATGCCGCGACCCGGATTGTAGCCGGTGTCGGCGGCCTTGACGTCCTTGACCCCGGAAGCTTCCAGCATTTCGGCGGCGTCGTTCATCATGTCCGCGCGCATCATTTTTTCGTTCGCTTTGATTTCCGTGTCCATCGCCAGAACTGGAAGCCCCCATTTGTCCTTCACCGAGCGGTCGAGTGAAATCTGGTTTTCGTGGTAAGGCAGCATCTCGCCGAAGCCGGTCATGCCGATGGTCCAGGTGCCCGGTTCGCGTAACGCCTCCTTGAGTGGCGCGCCGATCCCGAGCTCCGCGATCTCCCGCGCCCAACCGGTGCGGTTCGCGTTTCCCTGATAGCCGAAGCCGCGCTGATACTCGCGCTTGTCGCCCGCAAAATTTCGGAAGCGAGGAATGTAGAAACCCGTGGGCCGCCGGCCGTGGACGATCTTGTCCTCGAAACCTTCGACGCGACCGGAAGCGCCGGCGCGAAAATGGTGATCCATCACATTGTGCCCGAGTTCACCACTGCTGCTGCCGAGACCGCCTGGCCACACATCGGTGGCAGAGTTCATCAGGATCCAGGTCGAGTTGAATGCGGAGGCGCAGAGAAAAACGATCTTCGACGTAAACTCGTACGTCTGCCGTGACTCGGCATCGAGCACTTCGACGCCGCGGGCGCGCTTCGCGTCCTTGTCGTAAAGCAGACGCGTCACAATCGAGAACGGACGCAGCGTGAGATTGCCGGTTTTCACCGCCGCCGGGAGGGTGGATGATTGGGTGCTGAAATAGGCACTGAAGGGACAGCCCACCGAGCATTTGTTTCGAAACTGGCAATTCCCTCGCCCATTGTGCGGCTGCGTCAGATTCGCCGGGCGCCCGATGATCAGCCGACGGCGGTCGTTGAAGTGAGACCGAATCCGCGCGGCGACGTGCTTCTCCACCACATTCAGTTCCATCGCCGGCAGAAATTGTCCGTCGGGAAGCTGCGGCAGGTTTTCCTTTGAGCCGCTGATGCCAGCAAAGCGCTCGACGTGATCGTACCAGCCCTCGATGTCGCGATAGCGGATCGGCCAGTCGACGGCTACGCCTTCCCGCGAGTTGGCTTCGAAATCCAAATCGCTCCAGCGATAACTCTGGCGTCCCCACGTCAGCGAACGGCCGCCGACGTGGTAGCCGCGGAACCAGTCAAACGGTTTTTTCTCGATGTAGGGACTGTCGGCTTCGTCCACCCAAAACTCCGAATTCGACTCGTTTAAGATATAGTCGCGACGTTGCACCGGATGCGCGGCTTTGGAGGCGATGGTGTTTCGCCCGCGATGCGGAATCTCCCACGGCGGCTTCATCGCGCTGGGATAATCTTTGATGTGTTCGACGTTCCGGCCGCGTTCGAGCAGGAGGACCTTGAGGCCCTTCTCCGTCAGCTCTTTGGCGGCCCAGCCGCCGCTGATGCCCGAACCGACTACGATCGCGTCAAAATGATGAGTAGCGTTGTCAGCCATGACTTGGAGGTAACTCGAAATTCGGACCGGTTATAGGCGATTGTGAGCGGGGAAAAGTTTTGAAATCCTCGCCGGGGTAAAAAGGGAACTGCAGCCAAGAAACGCGAAGCGGAGGTGGTGTCAACGGCCCGCGAGGCTCTTCCGCATCGTCTGGAGCGCAGCGGTGGGATTCGCGATCAGCGACGCGCACGCGCTTCGTTTCGCAACTGCTCGATCTCGGAAAGCAGAGTCACCATCAGTTTCAGTGCGGGCTCCTTGAGCTGAAGTTCCGAACGGAGATGCTCCAGCTTCCGGATGACCCGGAGGGCCTCGTCATCGAAGTAACGTTCGCCGGGCGGGCCGGCCCCAAGCGTGGGAACGAGACCTTGTTCGTGATAAAACAAAACCGTCTGCGACGACACGCCGGTGAGTTCCGCCACGACGTCGATGGTGTACGTGGCGTCCAAGGACGGCTCGATGAGCGGAAGATCATCAGCGTTCGATTCGTCGGGGAAGTTCATGGCAGGCGATTGGGGGATTCAGTGCGTGGGGTCAGTCAGCTCCAAGGTCAGATTTTTCTAGCCCGCATGCATCACACTTTTCGTAAAGATTTTTTTTGCCACAGAGAGCACAGAGCGCAGCCACAGAGTTCACAGAGCCAAACATGGTGTCTTGCTCTGTGGCCTCAGTGTCCGAGTTCCATGTCCTCTGTGGCTCATGCCTTGGTTGAATTTTGGTATGAGTTTTTCGAGCTAGGGGTTGTGAGCGGCACGTGGGTTGAAACGGGATGTCTCGCGCAGTTTCTCCCATTCGGTCTTTTCCTGGGGCGAGAGCTCGGTGGGCAACCGCACCATCACGATCACGTGGAAATCGCCCCGTTCGCCGCTCTTCCCCTTGGGTAGCCCACGCGACCGAACGCGCAGTTGCTGGCCGTTTTGCGTTCCGGCGGGCAAACGCAATTTCAGCGAGCCGTCGAGCGTGCGCACGACCAGCTCCGCGCCCAGCACCGCTTCCCACGGGGCAACTTCGAGCTCGTGATAAATATCCGCCTCGCGAGCGGAGAAATCCGGATGGGCCGCATGCCGGACTCGCAGGTAGAGATCGCCCGCCGGCGCGCCTGCGCGACCGGGTTCCCCTTGGGCGGGGACGCGAATGCGCCTCCCGTCCGTTGCTCCCGGCGGAATTCGCACTTTGAACGAATGAGTCTCCGCTTCGCCCGTTGCCGGGTGAGCGATCTGCAGCGAGATGGGACGCACCGTCCCGTGCATCGCTTCTTCAAGCGTGACGAGGATGTCGCCTTCAATGTCGCTTCCCCGGCGCGCGCGCGGTGCTCCGGACCCCGGTCGTTCGCCGGCATCGTACTCCGTTCCCGGAACGCCGTAACGACTTCCCCCGCTGAAAAACTGCTCGAAGAAATCGCTGAAGCCGGTGCCGCCGAAATGGAATTCCTGCCCGCGCTCGGCGCCCGACGGGCCGCGTTGCCCGCCGGCGCGCTGCCCGTTTGGCGGTGGTTGAGAGGGTACTCCCTGTTCCCAGTTTGCTCCCAGTTCGTCGTACTTCTTCCGCTTCACCGGATCGCTCAAGACCTCGTTGGCTTCATTGATTTCCTTGAACTTCGCTTCGGCGTTTTTTTTGTCCTTCGCCACATCGGGATGATACTGGCGCGCGAGCTTTCGAAACGCCGCTTTGATCTGATCGGCGCTCGCGTCGCGCGCTATTCCCAAGGTGGCATAGTAATCTTTAAAATCGACGGCCATGGGTTAACGCGATGGGTGCGGAGACGAAACTTTGGGCGATGGAGGAGTTTTCAAGCGGTCGCGACGGATTTGAGCGGTTCCCTCTCCGCTTCCGCGTTCACGATCTGGAGTGCCGCTTTCATGTAGCCGAGGGCGTAAGCCATTCCGGCGTGCCACGGTGCGGCGCAGCTCATCTGCGGGGTGTGATCGGGAATCAGCACGCCCTTGAAATTATTCTTTTTCAGAATCCGCAGCACGCGAAGCATGTCGATGTCACCATCGTCCACGAAGGTCTCGCGGTAATACGGGACTTTATCCCGCACGTTTCTGAAGTGCACGTAACCCAATTTATTCTGCCCACTGTATTGGTCGACGGCGCTGTAGACGTCCCCCTCCGTCATTTCCGCAAGACTTCCGAGGCAAAACTCGAGCGCGTTGCTGGGGCTCGGATGCAGATCGAGCAGGCGCTGGTAAAGCTGCGGTTGATAAACCAAACGCGGCTGCTGGCGCAGCGTGGGAGTCGGCGGGTCGTCGGGATGCGCCGCCAGCTTCACCCCCGCTTCCTCAGCCACCGGCAGCAATGCGTCGAGGAAGTCCTTCAACCGTTGCCAAAGCTGCTCGGGCGTCGCGGAAGGAATCACGCCGGGCGCGGCGCTCGGATCGTAAACCATGTTCCAAACCATTCCGTTTGGCAGGGGAGTATGGTCAGCGCCGTCCATGCCGACCGATTCGGCGTCGCCGCGCGCGAAAGGTCCTTTCACCCGCGCGGCGACGCCGGCGATCGAGAAGTTATAGCCCATCACCGGTATGCCCGCGCGGCCCATCCGACGGATGATCGTCTTCAAGTTCTCGAGTTGCTGGGCTTTCTTCGGGCCGTCGAGCAACACGTCATGCCAGTGGGCCGGGTCGAAGTTTTCGATCGCCTCGAGTTCAAGCCCCTCGGCATTGATGCCGGCTTTCAGCGCGGCGAGTTCCTCGTAGGTCCAAAGCTTGTCCGGGTCTCCGGCGCGCCCCCAGCCGTGTGAGCCACCGGTCGGTTGGTTCTCCCGATCGTCGTTGCCCTTGCCTTGATTAAAGTAGTCGACGAGATGCGCGACGATGTGCGTGCAACCCGCCTGCCGCGCGAAACGGTAGTTGTCGCGCGTGAGCATGTGCCGGTAGAGGCCAAGACCAAGTTTCATGAGGTGGATAGCAGGATTGTGAGGAGCGCGGGAGCACGGCAATGCGGGGCGCCAGGCAAAAGCGACTTTCTGTGAAAGGGGATCTGGCCAACGTGTGGTTTCACCCGCGGGTGGCAAGGCAGCTGAAAACGCTCACGGAGCGGCGAACACGTTCAAAGATCCCATTCCCTGGGCGTCCGTGTTTCCGCGGTTCAAATCCAACGGCGGAATAAGTTGGGCGGTGAAAATGTTT
>JBDSSU010000393.1:0-6806 GCA_039928635.1 Opitutaceae bacterium
TCCTTCGCCGTCAGAACCGCTGCAGGGCTCGCGACGCTCAACCCGACGTCCTTGCGTTTATAACCCAGGCCCGTGCGCACGGACTGAAATAATTTCTCCGACTGGGCAGCCAGCTCACCCTCACAGATTTTCCCGAGAAAAGCATTCGTCGTGGCATTCGCCGCATCCGGCAACGTGTGATGGCTCTTCTTAAATCCCCCGAGCGTTTTCACCTGCCCCGCCCCGCGGCCGATAAAACTAATCCCGGCAACGATACTGGAAGGAAGTGCACCTGTCATGCGTCCCTCAAGAGAAGCCGTCCCCCGCGGCGCCGCCATCTCAAATCAACCACCTTTCTGCGGTGCTCGCTCCAACTTTTTCCATAGGGCCACCAGGCCAAAGATCGCGAGCACCGGGATCCAGATCGGCGAAAGAACCGCCACCAAAGCGATCGCGGAGCACAGCAGAAGCCCCACGACCCCGAGGCCCAAGACACCCGCAACTGCCACCATCACAATCAGCCCTATCCCCAATCCAAAAATTACTGGGAGGAGCTTCAGCGCGAGTAGCGCCACGAGAATGATGAGTAAAACCTTCAAAAATATTTTCATGCCGTGAAAACCCCGCAGCGCACGGAAAGTTGCAGGGTCCGATATTCACGGTTTCGTGGAGCACGGACGACTGGCAGTCGCGATCCGTTTCCACCCCAGGAGATCGAACCGGCAGCACCATTGACTTTCCGACACTAACTCCCATTTTGCAGTCTCGAAAGACCCACTTATGCCACCCCTCCTTTCCCAACCACCCACCGCGGCCGAAGCGGTTCTCGCTGTCAAAAAAGGGCTGGCTTGGTCCGAGGCGGCTTTCCTCGCGGAAAAGCTGGCGCTCACGCTCGACCAGCTGGCGGCGTATCTCGACATTCCTTCCTCCACTTTTTTCCGACGCAAAGGGCGGCGTTTCACCACCAACGAATCCGATCACCTGATGCGGTTCGCGAATCTCTGGGATCTCGCGCGGCATACTTTCGACCACGAGCCCGGCGCCGCCAAATGGTTGAAAACGCCCCAGGTCGGGCTCGGCGGCGCGGTGCCGCTGGAATACGCGCAGACGGAGATTGGTTCTCGCGAGGTCGAGGCCCTTCTCAAGCGAATCGAATACGACATCGCCTGACGTGCCCCTCGCCTGGCGAGTCGAGAAGACGGAGCACGCTGCCGCCTCCACCAAAGGCGTCGGCGCCTTCAAAGTCGGTGGACGCTGGAATCGCGCCGGTCGCTACGCCATCTACGCGGCCGAAAATCTTTCGCTCGCCCTCTTGGAAATCCTGGTGCACGCCCCCGATCCTGAGCAGCGCAAACGCCCGCGCGTCCGCTTTCACCTTACGATCCAGGCCGATGCGATCCAGGAGATTTCGCTCGATCAATTGCCGCGAACCTTTGGACCGACAACTCCCTTCGCCCTCACGCAGGACATCGGCGACGCCTGGCTGGAAGAGCGAATATTCGTCGCGCTAAAAGTGCCCAGCGCGATCGTTCCCGTGGAATTCAACTACGTACTCAACCCCCTGCATCCGGATTTCTCCGCAGCGGTAAAATGGGACAAACCCGCGGCGCTCTCTCTCGACGCAAGACTCTCCCTGACGCCGAGCCCTCCGGGGAAACCGGCGCGTTAAAATCTCGGCCAGACCTCACGCGACCGCGTAACTGGCGGGAAGGGATTTTGTTCGGAGCCACAGCATTACCGCGCCGCCTCACGCGGCAATCGGCGCCAGTCGCTTCCGTCCGATCGGCAGTACCCCGACCGCCGCGATCAAGCACAACGCGCCCGCGCTCAGGAACGCCCAGGTGTATGCTCCGGAAACAGTGCGCAGCCACCCGGCCGTGAATGCGGCGAAAGCCGCGCCGACCTGATGCGCCGCGGCTACCCAGCCGAAAACGATGCTCGCGCGTTCACGACCGAAAACCTCCGCCGTCAACCGCACCGTCGGCGGCACGGTGGCGATCCAGTCCATCCCGTAAAATACGGCGAACACCAACAGTCCCAGCGATGGCCCTACGAGCGCTTGCGGCAGGAACAACAGTGACAGGCCACGCAGACCATAATAGCCGAACAGCAGATAACGGGAGTTGTACCGATCCGATAGCCATCCTGAAAGCGTCGTGCCCACGAGATCGAACAGCCCCATCATCGCGAGGAGGCTCGCGGAGTTTACTTCCGGAATTCCACAGTCAAACGCCGCCGAGACCAGATGCGTGCCAATCAGGCCGTTGGTGCTCGCCCCGCACACGAAAAACGATCCCGCCAGGAGCCAGAAATCTCGCACGCGTGTCGCGGCCAGCAGCGTGTCGATCGCCTGCTTGGCGGGATTGCCGCGCAACCTCGTCGCCGCAACCACCGCTCCCGTCTCACCATAAGGGCGTTCGCCCACGTCAGCCGGCTCATCCCGCATGAACCACCAGATGATGGGCAGCATTATGGCGGTTGCCGCCGCGACGACCAGCGGCGCCCCGCGCCAGCCCCGCGCCGTCACTAAGGAAGCCATCCACGGCAGAAACTCGAGTTGCCCGGTCGCCGTGCTCGCCGTCAGTAGGCCCATCACCAGACCGCGTCGCTCGGTAAACCACCGATTCGCGACGGCCGCGCCCAGCACCGTTGCCGCCATCCCGGAACCCGCCCCCACCACCACTCCCCAGAGCGCGAGAAATTGCCAGTACCGGGTGGCGTGAGTCGACAGCCCGTATCCAACACCGATCAGCGTCATCGCCAGCAACATCGTGCGTCGCAAACCGAAGCTCTGGTAAAGCGCCGCCGCGAAGGGACCGATCAGTCCATAGAGAAAAATATTAATCGAAATCACCGCCGACACTTTCGCCCGGCTCCATTGAAACTCGTTGCCCAGCGGCAAAATCATCACGCCCGGCGCCGCGCGCCCGCCGGCCGCCGCCAGCAGCGTGAGAAACGTCACTCCCGCCGCCACCCACGCATAGTGCACCGGCCAGCGGTGGGATTTGGGAGCGGGACTCATCGTTTTTCGAAGTCCACATTCAAGAACTTACGACCCGCCGCAAGCCGCGGGTCCGCACACCGCTTGGGAAAAAGTGCATGGCACTGTGCGGCGTCCGCCTTTTTCCCGTACACGGGAACTCTCGGCGATCAGCCGCTCAGCGCCTACGACTGCGCCGCCCGAAAATCGATAAACCCGCGTTCCACGTCGGTGTGTACCAGTTGAACGCGGATACGATCTCCCACCCTCCGGCCTTCGAAGCCGCTCTCCAGTTTTCCTTCGATCGGCGGATGCAAGGCCCGTACCCACGTACCCTTCGCGGACGCACCCGTGACGATGGCATCGAACTGCTCGCCGATCCGATCATGGAACACCAGCGCCGCGGCGGATTTTCCCACCTGCCGTTCCACTTTTTTTGCGGCGTCTTCCTGTTCCGTGCAATGGCGCGCGAGCGCCGCCAGCTCCTGGTCGGAATAGGGCGGTGCGTTCCCAGCGATCGCCGCTTTGACCAGGCGTTGCGTGATCAAATCCGGAAACCGGCGGTTTGGCGCGGTGGAATGCGCATAGTCGCGGACCGCCAGCCCGAAATGCCCGGCGGACTTTTCACCTGGTAGCTCGAGCACATATTCCCCCGCTCCCATCAGCTTGATCACGCTCAGCGAGAGGTCCGGAAACCGCACGGGATCCGCCGCCTTCGCCTTCACGAGAAACGCCTCCAGCGCTTTCACGTCCGGCTGCACCGGGAGCGTCGCTCCACGCTCCGCCGCGAGTTCGACGATGCGATTCCAATTGGCCGGCGTGCGCACCACCCGTCGAATCGAGGGAAAATTTTTCTCCGCGAGAAAATGCGCCGTCGCCCCGTTGGCCGCCACCATCAGGTCCTCGATCAGGTGCTTCGCGCGATTGCTCCTCACCTCTTCGATGTCTTTCAGCGCCTCGCCGGCAAACGATGGGCGCGCCTCGATCGTCTCGAACGTCAAGGCTCCGCGCTCGTGACGCAGCCAGCGCAGGCGTTGCGCCACGCGATCCTGCTGCTGCAAATTCTCCGCGAGCCCCGGCACCAGACTCACGGCGGGCGGCGGCCCCGCCTTTCCTTCCAGCCAGGGCGCCACGCTGTCATAGGCGAGCTTCGCGCGGTTGTGCACGCGCGCCGAAAATAAATCCGCGCTGCGCAACGCTCCCTCTTTCGAGAAAATCATCTCGATCACCACGGCGATCCGGTCTTCGCCAAAATTCAACGAGGTCAGATCCGTCGAAAGCTTTTCCGGTAACATCGGGAAAATCTGCGCCACGGTGTAGACCGAGGTCGTGTTCTGCTGCGCGTGCCCATCGATCGGCGAGCGTGGTTTCACCAACGCCGAGACGTCCGCGATCGCCACCAGAATCTTCACCGCCTCGCCCGGCAACGCCTCTGCCACCGAGAGTTGGTCGAGATCGCGTGAATCGTCGTTGTCGATCGAGCACCACAGGAGCGCCCGTAGGTCGCGCGTCTGCGCCCCGTCACTCATCGCGGGCCCGCTAATTCCCCCGAGTTCCGCGAGCGCCGCCGGCGTGAAATCCGGCGCCAGCCCGCGCGCCACCATGGCCCGACGGGCAATTTCCTGCAGGACGACACGAGGCTGACGTGGATCAGGGGACATGATGGGGTTGTGGTTGGAATGCCGCCGCAGCCTTTCGCGGTCAACGCGCGTGGTGCGCGATTTAACCCGCCACCGATCCGCTGACCACGGGTCCACAACATCGCATGAAAAGACGAATCGGCCCGCCCCGCCGGGTGGAACCTCCGCTGCTGCCGCTGAAAGGCCGCTGCGCCCTTGTGACCGGCGCAAGCTCCGGCATCGGCGAGGCCGTGGCCGGCCGTCTGGCCGCGGCCGGGGCCGCGGTCATCGTGGTTTACCGTTCCCATCCGGCGGCGGGAAAAAAGATTGCCGCGGACATCCGGGCGGCCGGCGGCGAGGCGCTCGCGCTCCGCGCCGACATGGCAAAGGAAGGGGACATCACGGCCCTCTTCGCACAGACCTCCCGGAAATTCGGTGCGATCGACATTCTCGTGAACAGCGCCGGCATGGAGAACAGGCGGCCGTTCCTCGAAATGCCGGTCCGCGACTGGGATCAAGTCATGGCGGTCAACCTTCGCGGCGTGTTCCTTTGCTCGCAAATCGCCGCCCGGGCCATGGTGAAAAACGGCGGCGGCACGATCATCAATATTTCCTCCGTGCATCAGATTATTCCGTGGGGCGGCTATGCGCACTACTGCGCTTCGAAGGGAGGGCTGGACATGCTCATGAAAACCATGGCGCTCGAACTCGCCGCGAAAAACGTCCGGGTAAACAACGTCGCCCCCGGCGCCATCGCCACCCCGATCAACGAATCGTGGCTGCACGACCCGGCGAAGCGCCGGCAGGTGTTGAAACTCATCCCCACCGGCCGCATCGGACTCGCGGAGGAAGTGGCCGCGGCCGTCATTTATCTCGCGAGCGACGCGGCCGCCTATGTGACGGGCACCACTCTCCTCGTGGACGGTGGCATGACGCTCTATTCGAGTTTCCTTGGCCAGGCTTGAAATTTCGCCTCCCCACCGTGAACCCCGACTCGATCCCCTTCGGCGCCCCCGGCATCGAGCCTCGCTGGAGTTCGAGCGCCAAAGACGGCGTGGGCACCGCCTACAGCATCAGCTCCCCGGTGTGGTTCACCCTCAGTCACGGCATCGTGAACGAGATTTATTTTCCGCACGTCGACACGCCCAATACGCGGGACCTGCAGTTTCTCATCACGGACGGCGAAACCTTTTGCCACGAGGAGAAGCGCGATCTGCGGCACGAGACGGAATACCCCGAGAAAAACGCCCTGCTCTACCGCCTGACAAATTCCGATCGCGATGGCCGCTATCGCCTGGTCAAGGAGGTGCTGGTCGACCCGCATTTCCCGGTGCTGTTGATCCATACCCGCGTCGAGATTTTCGACGAGACCCTGCGCGGCAAACTCCGCGTCTATGTTCTCCTCGCCCCCCACCTCAACGGCACGGGCAAAAACAATTCCGCGCGCTGGAACGAGGTCGGCCGGCGCCGACTGCTCCACGCATGGCGCGACGACGTTAACCTGGTCATGGGCTGCGAACCGAGCTTCACGCGGCGCTCGGTCGGCTACGTCGGTTTCAACGACGGCTGGCGGGACCTGATGGATAATTTTCAGATGGACTGGGAATTCACGCGGGCTGACCACGGCAACCTTGCCCTCACCGCCGAGGTGGATTTGTCGCTCGGACTTGAGTTCACGCTGGGGGTGGGATTCGGGCTCACCGCGCAGAGCGCGTGCACGCAGCTCGAGCAATCCCTCGCCACGGCGTTCCCCTCGATCCGGGAACGCTTCGTCGCCCAGTGGCAGCGCACCCACTCCACCGGTGAACTCGACGGTTTTACCTCGGACGGCGGTCACCTCCTGCGTCTCAGCCAGTGCGTGCTGCTCGCCCACGAAGACAAAATGTATCAGGGCGCCTTCGTCGCGTCGCTGAGCATCCCGTGGGGGGAAACCAAGGACGACAGCGACCAGGGAGGCTACCACCTCGTGTGGACGCGTGACATGGTACAAACCGCCACCGCGCTGCTCGCCTGCGGCCAGACCGAGTCAGCCTTGCGCGCGCTGATCTGGCTCGCGTGCATCCAGGACGAAGATGGCGGCCTGCCGCAAAACAGCTCGATCTCCGGCGAGGCGTACTGGCATGGCGTGCAACTCGATGAAGTCGCGGTGCCCATTCTCCTCGCGTGGCGCCTGCAGCAGGCCGGGGCACTGCGGCTCTTCGACCCGTGGCCCCTCGTCTCCCGCGCCG
>JBDSSU010000394.1:0-16088 GCA_039928635.1 Opitutaceae bacterium
GATCCCAACTCGGAAACGCCACTGCTCACCCAGCCAACCGGTCCGACCGGCCACGATGGCGGGATGCTGCTTTTCGGGCCAGACGGCTATCTGTATCTTTCGTTGGGTGACGGCGACGAGCACCGGAGCGAACCCGCCATCAGCCACCAACGGATTGATCGCAGTTTTTTTGGAGCCGTGCTGCGCCTCGACGTTGACCAAAAGCCCGGCAGTCTCCTGCCCAATCCCCACCCGGCGGTCCACCCGGGTGCCTACACCATTCCGGCGGACAATCCGTTTGTCGGGGTGAAGAGTTACCATGGCAAACCGGTCGAGCCGGCGCGCGTGCGGACGGAATTCTGGGCCCTCGGCCTGCGCAATCCCTGGCGTCTCGATTTTGATCCGGCGACGGGTTTGCTCTGGTGCGGTGACGTCGGCCTGCATGAGCAGGAAGAAGTGAACGTCATTGTGCGCGGCGGGAACTATGGTTGGGACTATCGGGAGGGAACGAGTGCCGGAGTAAGAAAGCGTCCGCCCGCTACGGTGCAGTTCATTAACCCGATTTGGGACTACGATCATACCGTGGGGCTCTCGATCACCGGCGGTTTCGTTTATCACGGAAAGAACTTCCCTGAACTCGAAGGAAAATATCTTTGCGGCGACTACGTGCTCGGGAAAATCTGGGCCATCGCTCCCGATGGTGAGAAGGCAGTAGGGAACGATCGCGTGCTGCAAATCGCAAAAGTGCCGGGCGCCGTTTCTTTCGCGCGCGATGCGGGGACCGGTGATCCGCTGATCACCAGTTACTCGGAAGGCGTGGTTTACCGTCTCGTAGCCGGTTTTCCCCGGTAGCGGGAGAAGTTGCGAAGTTAAATTAAAAGCCCCGGGCTTGTTATTTTTTATCCCTCGAGTGCGACCGGTGGATTTGCCGCGGCGACTTCGCAGACGACTTTCACGGCGCGGGAATTCACTTTTCCGAAGATCGTGGTCAGAGCGGCGTTCGCCGCATCGCGGCCACGCGCGATGACGACGATATGATCCGGAGCAATGCCATCGGTCGGATCAAAAAGATACCACCGGCCCCCGAGATAGGCTTCGAAACACGCATGAAAATCCATGGGTGCAAGTCCCAGCGCATAGCCACCGACGTAACGCGCGGGAATGCTCAGCGCACGACAAAGCGCGATGGCGAGATGCGTGTAATCCCGACAGACTCCTTTGCGAAGTTGCCACGCTTCCCAGGCCGACGTGCGTGAATCGGTGGCGCCGGGAGTGTAAACCAGAGTCGTGTCCACCCAACGGCAGATTTCCGCCACCTGTTCGACGCGGCTGGGGATTCTCCCAAAGAGATCCCAGGCGGTTTGCGAGAAGCGGTCGCTCTCACAATAGCGGCTCGGCAGCATGTAGGTGAGAATCGAAAGCGGCAGCCGGCCTGGATTGTCGGCGCGCAGATCCGCGGGAATGGCCGGGCGGTTTACCTCCATGGTCGCCCGGTAGTTCACCTCAAAAGGCCCGGTCGGAACCTCGACACGGAAAACGCGATTGCCCTTCGAAGTCGCGGTGCGTTCGCCGATGGGAATCTCCGGGGCTAAGCGGATCTCTTCCTCGACGAGATGCTGAAAGGGATCGCGATTCGCGAGAATGTTGAAGGTGAAATGAGCGGTGGGCGCGATCACGTCATACGCGAGCGTGCAGCCGACGGAAAGTAGCATGGCGGCTGAAAGCGTATCGGGGCGTTTACGATGAACTCAATCGCCGATCCGACGTGTCTGTGCACCGCCTGTTTCATCCGCGTGGGGAACCCGGATCTCATGTCCGCCAAACCCCGCGCCCCAAAGCCCCGGGTCGCCGTAACTTCAAGGGTGAGCGTTTTGTGATACTTTTCGAGCGGCCTGTCGCTTTGCGCCCGTGGCGGCGATGATTTCTCCTCCGCCGCAAGCAGTGCTCCCTTGCTGCGCAACAAACCCAACCCTGTTAACCATGAAAGTTCATACCCTTCGCATCGCCTGGACCTGCGGTGCGCTACTCGCTCCCTGTCTGCCTTCGGCCTGGAGTCAGGCGGTCGCACCCAGCCCCGCGAAACCCGCCGAGGAAGTGATTTCGCTTCCGCAGTTCACGATCACCGAGACGCAGGCCAATCCCTACGTTTCGAAACAAGCCCTCTCCGGCACCCGCGTCGCGATGGCGATTCAAGATATACCCCAGACGATTTCCATCGTCACCAGCGATTTCATCGAGGACTCGATGGCCTCGCGCATGCTCGATGCGGCCAAGTACGTCACTCCTGTGGTTGAATCCACGCTGCCGGTCGGCGGCGACCGCTACACGATCCGCGGTTTTCAAGTCTCGCACGAATTCATCGACGGCATGGTGATCTCCGGCGAAGACGGCTACAGCATGGCGCTCGCGCCCTACAACATCGAGCGCATCGAAATCATCAAGGGCCCGAATGCGATTCTCGTCCCCGGCGGTGCGCCCGGCGGTCAGTTCAACCCGATCACGAAGTCGCCTCTGATGCAGGACCGGCAAACGGCCACGCTCGAACTTTCCCAATACTTCGGCAATGCGATCAGCACGGATATCAATCGCGTCCTCTCGAAGGATAAGGGCATCGCGGTCCGCTTCGTCGCCGCGTTTTGGGACAGCGAGGGCTACCAGAGAAACAGCTTCCGCCGCGGTTACGAGTTTGCCCCCTCCATCAGCTGGCAGTTGTCGCCGACCACCAAGTTCACGCTGAAAGGTGAATTTGTGCAGAACCGCGAAATCCCCGGATTCAACCAACCGCTCGACCCGGCCAACGGCAGCGATGGCTATGCCACGATCGCCCGCGGCCTGCCACGTGACTGGTCCTTTTCCGGCGGCAGGAATTTCGACCACCGTCATCGGCGCACGGACCGCGTGACTGCCGAGCTGTTCTCAACGCTGAACGATCACATCACCTCCCGTCTGATGCTGTCGGCCAACCACGTTCTGCGCGAAGACCAAGGCGGCACCTCAGCCTCGATCTTTTTCCCCAACGGCAGCGGCGGATTCGCCGCCTTTAATCCGACCAGAAATCCTTCCACGGGTAAGTACGAACCTGGCGTGCAATGGGCGGTGAACAATTCCGGCGCCACGGCGACCGCCACCTCGACGGCGGTGCCGATTCCCGATCCGAGCACCTGGGTCTATCGCCGCATCAACAACAGCGACCATCTCTACTACAACGAGGTTCATCTGCGGAACGACTACGCCGGTAAATTCCAAACTGAGTTCTTCAAATCCACGACGGTGGCGGGGCTCGCGGCGAATTTCTCGAAAACGAAATGGAAGAGCTTCATCGGCGTGTCCCAAGGCCCGGATGTGCCAAACAACAACCTCTCGTCGATCACTTACATCCCACTCGTCTTTCCTGAGCCGAGTCCGACGATCGGTGGTCAGAACAAGACCGCCAAGTTGCAGGAGATGCAGTTCTACGTCTTCGAAACCGCGAGCTTTTGGAAAGATCGCCTGATCGTCTCCGGCGGTGTCTCGCGCTATTTCGGAGAGCTGACCCGCACGGATAACACCGGGATCGGCGTCATTGGTGACCGTACGCTCAGCATCACCTCCAACGCGACCAGCCTCGGTGTCACCGTTAAGCCCATCAAGCCGATCGCCCTCTTCTGGGGTCACAATAGCTCGGGCGAATCGATGCCGGGTTCACTCTCCGCGGGCAACGTGGGGCTGAAGCCCAGTAACGGTAAACAGGATGAGTTCGGTGTGAAAACCTCGTTACTCAACGATACCCTCACGCTCTCCTGGGCGCACTTTGACATCAAGCAGTCGAACTTCGCCGTTCCGAACAGCGAATACTACGTGCTGGTTTCCCAAGGCAATCAGGCGGCCGCCAACGCGCTTCCGACCAGCACATTCGCCGACGTCAATTCGAAGGGTTGGGAGGTCGAGGGTAGCTACGCCGTCAATCGGAACCTCACGGTCATCGGCAACTACTCGAAGTACAAAATTCGCCAGCCCACGGGAGTCCGTTTCCGCGGTACACCGGATAACATCTTTGGCGTCTACACCGACTACCGCTTTATCGACGGCCCGCTCGCCAACTTCGGAGTTAACGTGGGAATCGACTACAAGAGCGATATGGTCGGAGAAAATGCGAGCGGCTACACCACCTCCAAGCCTCTCGCCGGTGTGCCGAACATTGCCGGTGTCGCCCCGGGTTTCGTGCCCAACCAGGCGACGTACAAGTATGCCGGCCGGACTCTGGTCAACCTTGGCTTTAGCTACCGGATGAAGGCTTGGACGGCCCGGGTGCAAATCGAAAACTTGACGGACAAGGACTATGTCAAAGCCAGCGGCAGTCGCACCGCGCTGGTGGAAGGCGATCCTCGTTTCGTCAAAGGGTCGTTCACTTACCGATTCTAAGCGGGAAAACCGTCTTGGTTTCGCTCTGCGCCGGCCGGCATTCATTTGTCGGCCGGTTTTTTTTGTCTTCCTCGCATTCACCGAACGGCTCGCCGGCCACGGACTTTTCGGCTCCGATTTCTTTCCTGCTGCATCCGTGTCCCTTCGTTTTCATCCGTGGTTCTCTCCTGATTTTTTTCGGCTCACAGCAACAAGTCCCCGACGCCTGCCAAGGTGAATTGGCACATTTGTCGGACTGGCAGGTCGCAAAACGGTTGGTGCGCGTGGGCGAACGATGGATGGTCCGCCCGCGGCAACCCCGATTCCCTCCGCAAATGCTGCTCTATTTTGCCAACGGACATATCCGCCTGAAAGGAGTCGCGCGCTGCAACACGCGTACGAATTGGGAATTTTACGCGGTGATCGATTCCCGGTGCGCTCCGATTTTCCGCGATGGTGAACGTCCCACTCTTCGAGCGAACACGCTCTGGGTCTTCGCCCCCGAATGCAGCCACGCTTGGGTGCACGATGCCCGAAAGGATTTTCACCGCATTGTGTTTCACTTTGGAGCGGTGCCTTACCCGCTCGATGAAATGGTCCGGGAAAAAGGTTATCTCATGAAACCGCTCACGGAGGCGGAGATCACGCGCATCAAAGCGATTGCCGCCGAGTTGGAGCCGCATTTCCTACGGCCCAGCCTCATCAGCCCGCTGCACTTCCAGGGACGGCTGATGGATCTGGCCACGATCGCGCTCGCCGGAAATGTCGTCGAGCAGCCTCCCGCGTTGCCCGGCCTGGCGAATTTCAAAGTCGAGAGCGCGGTCGCTTGGTATACCGAGCATCTCGCGCGCAGTCCGTCGGTGAAAGAGGCGGCCGACGCCATTCACGTGTCGCCCAGCCATCTGCGGCGGCTGTTTCGCCAGGTGCGAAATGCCAGTCCGAAAAACCTGTTCCAACGTGCGCGGCTCGAAAAAGCCAAGGAGCTGATGAGCCGCACGGCGCTCACGCTCGATGAGGTCGCCGCCCAATGTGGTTACGCGAGCGCCAGTCATCTCTGCCGGGAGCACAAAGCCATCCACCATTTCTCCCCGACGCACTGGCGGAAACGTCTCATCGCCCGGTTCTCGAGTGCTTCACCGATCGGGGAGGTTGCGGTGCGAAACTTCAGCGCTCGCCCGGAAGAGCGCACCATGAGCGCCTGAGGTTTTTCGCGGGCTTCGCTTTGTTTCGGCCGAACGGCGGAGCGCGTGCAGTCGGCCATCATACCGGTTGTTTTTGCACGGCGAAAACGTGCAGCGCCGATTTGATCGATCCGCCAGTCGGTGACGCCTTGGTTCGGTGACAGTCCGCCGGCGTTGCCAATTGGGCGCGCGCTCGTTTCGTTACGCGCATGGTTGCCGTGCTGCTGTTCGCGCCGCTTTTTCTGCTCTTCGAAATCGGGCAGCTTTTCCTCAGCGAACGTTACCTCGGCGTTAAACAGATCGCCCGTAACGCCGATCCGCGGTCTCTCGGTCTCTCCGAAACCACCGCGTTTTTCTGGAGCATGGCGATTATGAGCTATTGGTTGTGGATGATCGCGCTCCTGGCCACTCCGCTCGGGCGGGTGCACGGATTTTCTCTGATCATCGTGGCGACGGCGGGATTTGCCCTGCGCCGAGGCTGCGGACTGAGGTGGGTGCTCGTGATCCTCACATTCGAGGGCGCCATCCGCCTCGTGCTGTTGGGTTGGTTAACGGTGATGGCGTGGCGGCGGATCTAGCCCGAGTTCCGCAACGGGCAACAAAGGGAAGCGGAAGTGTTGATGAGTTGTGCGGCGAGGCGAAAGGTCGCCACTACGCGGCGGTGCGGGGGCTGCGGATTTTGGATGGTGGTCGCGGAGGCAGCGCGAGGGCGGGGCGGAGGGCGACATCCCGACTTGGTTCGGTGCGGCGGACGAGGATATCCTCGGTCGGGATCCCGCGATCCATGACCCGGATCCGCTCCGCTGCGCCGTAACGGCGGCGGAGGTGATCGAGCATGCCGCGCAACGTCGTCTTGTCGGCGGTGTGGCCCGGAAAACAGCCATCGTCGAACGGTAGGCGCCGACGTAAATCGCCTTTCAATGCGGTGCTTGGCGAATGAGTTCTTCTTGGCGAAACGCGGGTAGATTAGTTTCACGAAGCCAGGTTGCCGCCGCGGTCGGATCCGTCTGGAGCCACTGTCGGGCCGTTTTCTCCACCATTTCGTTGCTCCGCTCGGAATTCGGAAGGGAGCGCAACCAGCTCGCGGCCGCCGCCGGAGATCCTCGCAGCGTTTCCTCAAAATAAATTTCCCTCGCCCGCTGGGCGCTTGGTTCACCCGTCAGGTTGGCGAGCCAGCTACGGATCCCGACCACATCCTGAGAGCTGCGTTGGCGGACGAATTCCAAGATCGCCTCGTCGCGTGACATCGCCCGGGATTGAGACGCCAACCACGCCGTAAACTCCGGCGGATCCAAGGGCGAGCTCATCGCGTAGGCCGCCCGCCCTCCGCGGATCCGTGATTCCCGGTTCAAGGCGGCATCGCTCGTGCGCCGGCGTGAAGCAACCCCGAGTCCGGTATTTATTCCCGCGATGGCGGCGTCCCGGGCTTCGGGAGCTTCGAGTTTACTCGCCCACGCGAAGGCGGCGTTCTGGTCAACCGCCACCCAAGTTTGAGCAAGCTCGGAGAAAATCAGCCAGCGGTCGCGCCCCGGTGGGAGCGTTTCTGCTAATGCGATGGCGCGGCTCGGGCTCACTTGCGCGATTTCGAATGCCATACTCGAGGTGAGTCGCTGGCGGAGATTATTATCGGGTTGCTCTCTCAACCACGACATTGCCCCTTCGGCATCCTGACGTGCCCACGCGCCGGCGGCGATTGCGACCAAATCGTCGCGGCGGTCATCGGTGGGTAGCGCTTGAAGGCGACCGAGGGCGCCGCGTGGATTATCCCGCACCAGCTCACGTGCAACCGCGCGACGGGCGAGGTTTGCGGCTACTGGGTCGGAGAGAGCCAGTGACCAGCCGATCGCACTATCGGCGTCACGTTGCACCCATGAAGCGGCCGCGATCTCAACCGCGGCGGAGCGCGTGGGGCCGATGGGCAGCGCCAGCGCGATCTCCGCTGCGAGCGCCGGTTTCTGGCTGGCAAGCGTTTGCACGAGATCAGTCGATACGCGTGCACGTTCCGCTGATTCTGTAGTCAGATCCAAAGTACGGAGGACCCCTGCGGTATCGTTGTTTGACGCGAATCGGAGCGCCATGGCGGCGATCTCGCTTTCCGGCACCTTGGGTTTCGTTACATCCGCCATCGGCCCCATCGTGGGCATGGGCGGCATTGGTCGTTCGGTCGTCACCCGGGGTGAGTTTTCGCTGGCGCAACCGCCGACCAACAAACCAAGAAAAACGGCCCCGTTAAACCGAATCAGTCGAGCCGACGCGGCGGTTTTTTTCACGGCGACGGCCATGCGCCAAACGAAAGGGAAGAAGCGACAAGAGCAAACCTCACTTAAACTTCAGCCCTTGCGGGGGAGAAACTCCAAGGTCCGCCTGCTGAACCAGCCGCCTATCGGGCCGATCCGCTATTTTGCGACGGAGGCTTTGTGGGCCTCGGTGGACCGATTGAGCATGCGCGTGAGATAAATTTGCTCCGGCCCCACTTCAGCGAGCTGCAATGCCCGTTGGAAACAGGCGGCGGCGGCTTCGCGATTCTTTAGTCTCCAGTTCAACTCACCCTCTACCGCATGCAGTAAATAGTGCCCCTCCAAGCGCGCTCGCTGGGACATCGCAGCGAGCGCGCGAAGTCCATCGTGAGGGCCATGCAGATTTGCCACGGCGACTGCCCGGTTCAATGCGACGATCGGGGATGGTTTGATGCGCTCGAGCTCATCATAGTGCCGGAGGATTCGTGCCCAATCCGTCGAGGCGTAGTCGGCGGCGGTGCAGTGGAGCGCGGCTATCCCGGCCTGAAGGTGATATTCACTCAGCTCATCGCCTTGCGCCGCTTGAGCCAGTTGCACCAGACCTTGGGTGATCATGGCCTCGTCCCATTTCGAACGGTCCTGATCATCGAGGCGCAGAATCTCGCCGTCAGCGTTCACACGAGAGGGAAAACGAGCCGCGCTCAGCAGCATGAGCGCGAGTAAAGCGTGGCTCCGTGGTGCGCGTCCGGCGGCATGAGCCGCCAGCAATGAGGTCAGGCGGATCGCTTCCTGGCAGAGGTCTTCGCGCAGCAAGCGGTCTCCGGCGGACGCCTTGTAACCTTCGTTGAACAAAAGATACAAGGCCGCCAGGACGCCGTTGAGCCGCGGCGCCAGATCTTCGCCTTCCGGAATATCGAATCCGATGTTGGCTTTCTGGATGCGCTGCTTCGTCCGCGTCAGCTGTTTTTCAATCGCAGCTTCACTGGTGAGAAACGCCCGCGCGATTTCCCCCGTGCTAAATCCGCACAAAACTTTCAACGCGAGCACCACTTGCGCGTCGGACGGGATCGAGGGGTGGCAGCACACGAACAACAAACGCAATGCGTCATCCCGGATCTCCTGCACTCCTTCGACGGCCACCGCCGGCGTCGGTGCGGTCTGTTCGAGATGCGTGATGATGGCGGATTCCTTTGCACCGGACATCCGCTGGTGGCGTAGCGCATCGCGCCCGAGATTCATCGCCACGCGGGTGATCCACGCGGACGGATTTGCCGGCACGCCTCCCATCGACCAGCGGTGCAGGGCGCGAAGCATGGCCTCCTGCGCCACATCTTCCGCCAGGGTGAGATTGTGCACTCCCATCATCCGAATCAGAGCGCCGTGAAGGCGGCCCGTTTCATGGCGAAAAAAATGCTCCACCAACTGCGCCGGGCCCGCCGAATTCTTTTTCGGTGCCGGTCCTTCCTCTACGGCCATCGGCGAAGTGGAGTCGGTTTTCTGCATGAGGGATCAGACACCGGCGACACCTGTGAGCTGGCGGGAAGCTGTGACGCCCAGATGGCAGTTGTCGGTCATTTGGCGGACCTCGATGATCAGCCCGTAAGCCAACCCCGGATGACGTTGCGCGATTGCGGTCGCCTCTTCCAAGTCGCGGACGAGGAGTTTGACGTAACCCCCGATTGCTTCCTTCGCCTCGGCAAACGGACCGTCGACCACGCGTGAGCCCCCTTGTCCTGAAACAAGGCGGGTGTCTGCTTCGAGCGGCTGGCCCTCCATCGCTTTGCCCTGATTGGCGAGGCCGTCGTACCATGCGTTCCAGCGTTGCACCAACTGCTGACGCTCATCCGCGGAGAGATGAACGTGAGTTTCGGGACCCGAGTTCCGAAAGAACAACAGAAATGGCGTAGCTTGGGAGGGAGGATTGTTTTCCATGGCGAGTGCAGATCAGTTTAAGGGATTGGGAATGGGTGCGTCTGAGATACGACGTACGAGCGTCGCCGCAGCGGACAGGTTTCAGCGGCGAAGATGCAACTCCCGTTTCAGCTTTCAACCTCGCACTGGATTCTCGCCTCAAAGTTGCACTCCTGCAGAGCAACCGCCCGCGGCCACCGCGCGTCATTCAGGGTTGGCCCCCAATTTAATCCATCATCTTCCACGGCTTTTATGTCCCGTTCGCGATTTCTTTTTCTCACCCGCGTAATGCTGATGATCGCAGTCGGCCCCTCGGCCTTTCGCGTGGCGGGGGCGGACGCTGCGACCAAGCCCACGATTTTCGTCCTCGGCGACTCCACGGCACGGAACAGCGGGAAAGGGAAGTCGGGTGAGGCGGTCGAAGGCTGGGGCACCCCGCTGGCGAATTATTTCGACGCCGAGAAAGTCACGATCGCAAACGTCGCCCATGCGGGGCAGTCGAGCCGCACCTATTTCAATCTGCCGAACGATTGGCCGAGTGTTCTGCTTCGGATCAAAGCGGGAGATTTTGTTTTGTTGGTCTTCGGAATTAATGATGGAGGCCCGCCGCGCACCGTCACCGCGCGGGGATCGATCCCCGGGATCGGCGAGGAAACGGTGGAGCTCCCACGGCCGGATGGCAGCGTCGAGATCGCACACACCTACGGCTGGTATCTGTCCACCATGGCGAACGCAGCGCGGGAAAAAGGCGCTTACGTTTATTTCCTTACAGTGACCACGCGCAACATGTGGACGAATCCGAAGGCTGAATTCAAGGATGCCACCCCAACGGCGCCGCTACCCGCCGACTATGATCCCAAGGAGGACCGCATCGAACGCGGCACCGCCAATGGCAAGTACACCCAGTGGACCAAGGATATCGGCGAGAAACTGCACCTCCCGGTACTCGACCTGACAAATCTTTGTGCGGACAAATATGAGCAGATGGGGCGGGAAGCGGTGGATGCATTCTACAGCGATCATAACCACACCTATCGTCCTGGGGCGGACTTCGTGGCAGCGTCCATCGTCTCGGGCCTCAAGGCGTTTCAAACCAGCCCCTTCATCACGTTGCTCTCGGAAACGGGTCGGGGACTCGAAACCGCTGACCGGCGTTACGTGAGCGAGAACCGCCCATCCGCGGCCGGATCGCCTGGAATCTGAGAACCGCCCATCCGCGGCCGGATCGCCTGGAATCTGAGAACAGTCCATCCGCGGCCGGATCGCGCCGAAGCCTGACCGCAATTGCAGGACATCGCGCGGGGGAATCGCGAAACGCTCGCGACTCGCGGGATGACCGGGGCGAAAATGCCGGCGAGGTAACAGCCTTGTTACTCATTCGGTGGCATTTCGTCTCGGCGAACCCGCTCTGGAAGTGCTTTTGGCTGTCCACGGTCCATCGGGAGTAATCCGCTTCCATCGCCTCACATCCTGTCGTGAAACTGAATCATCCTGTCCTGAGAAAATTCGCGCCCGCACTCGGAGTCCTCGCGCTTTCCTTCGCCGCTGTCCGCCTTCATGCCCAAGCCTTCGTCCAGACGAACCTCGTGTCGGATATCCCCGGCCTTGCCGCTCGCACTGACCCCAATCTCGTCAACCCGTGGGGAATCTCCTTTTCCGGGGCGAGCCCGTTCTGGGTTTCCGATGCCGGCACCGGGAAAAGCACTCTCTACAACTCCGCCGGCGTCCCGCAGGCATTGGTCGTCACGATTCCTGGTCCCGGTGGCGGGGTTCCGGGTGTGCCAACGGGTCAGGTGTTCAACACGGCCGCGGCCAGCGGTGCGTTCAACGGAGATACGTTCCTCTTCGCTTCTGCAACCGGAACGATCTCGGGATGGCGCAATGCGCTCGGGACGACCGCAGAAACGCTCGTCAACAATTTCTCCACGGGCGCGGCCTATCTCGGATTGGCCATCGGAACCACGGCTGGGAACTCCTACCTTTACGCGGCAAATTTTGGCAACAGTCGCATCGACGTCATTCCGAGCGCCGGGGCGCCCGCCCTCGCCGGCAGCTTTAGTGATCCGAACCTCCCAGCCGGCTACGCGCCCTTCAACGTCCAGAATATCGGCAACAATCTTTTCGTGACTTATGCCTTGCACGGAGCCGGTGGCCAGGAGGAAACGGGTTTGGGGAAAGGGTTGATCGATATGTACGATCTCAACGGCAACCTGATCCGACGCTTCGCTTCAAACGGCTTCCTGGATGCGCCTTGGGGCCTGGCAATCGCGCCCTCCAGCTTTGGTCAGTTCGGCGGAAACCTGCTCGTGGGCAATTTCGGCGACGGCACGATCAACGCGTTTAATCTTACGACGGGCGGCTTCATGGGCACGCTGAGGGACGTGAACGGTAATCCGCTCGTGAACGAAGGACTGTGGGGAATCACCTTCGGCAACGGCGGCAACGGCGGAAACGTGAATACGCTCTATCTCGCGGCCGGCATCCAAGGTGAGACGCACGGTTTGTTCGCCTCGGTCACCCCGGTGCCGGAGCCGGCGACCACGGGCATTCTCGCGGGAGTCGCGCTCGTAGGCTTGTGCGCCATCACCCGTTTCCGCCGGAAGAACCGCTCACCGAGCGCCTCCGCCAACTAAACGAACCAATATTCCTCCACGGCATCGCGGAGGAAGTGTGGACGCGAATGCTCCGAGCCGCCCCAGCTCGGAGCGTTTTTTTCTTAAACTCCGTGAGTAAACGCAAAGCGCGCAAAGATCGCAGGGAGAAAACGCCCACGCGGGCGATGCTTCAGCTCCGTTCACCCGGGGGTAAATTTTCGCCACCGGAGAAAAACTGCGGGAAGAACTCTTTGGTGCTCGTTGCGGTTAATTTAATTTCGAAGGGTCCCCGAGTATTCCAATACTTTGGGTTGGCGGCTTCCCGGTTGCGAATGGTCGGTGTTTCTGTTTCCGCTGGCGCTGTCGAAATGTTTTTATGACCCCTTCCTCCCGCTTCGCCACAACGCTGCTCGGAAGCTTCATCGCGGTCGCGACGCTGGCTTTTTTCCTCTTCCGTCCTCCCGCTCTGGTCGGTCCGGACAGCGTTGTCGCAGGCAGGTCGGAAGTGCGTGCGCAGAATTCCAAAGGGACGTCGGGTGTAACCAGAATTCCTGTCCGCATTGCCTCCGTGTCGCGGGCGATCTCAAGCGTGGCGCCGCGGACTCTGCCGTCGGTTCCCGCCGCCGTGCGCGATTTGATCCCAAGTATCGAGGCCGCCGTTTCAAACTGGAAAGAGTTCAAGCCGCAGAAAATTACCGTCGCTCCCTACCCGGACCTGCCGATCGAGTTTGAGATGACTTCGATTCACGAGGAACACGGGCGCACCGTGTGGACCGGCCGCAATCCCCTCGTCGAAGGGGCGTTCCTCGTGACGGCCGCGACCGCGGAGGATTGGCAGGCGGTGCTGTCAGTCCCCGGTGCGGGTACATTCGACCTGCGCATTGCCGGAAGCTTCGTTGAGATCAAAGACAGTTCTTCGGTGCAGATTTGCGGGGCGCCGCGTGCCCTGAACCTCCAGGAGAGCGGTGAAAATAATGCGTCGGAGACAAGGGAAGAGGCTGCATCGCCGGTGGCGTCGGCGGATTCGCTCACGACGGTGGATGTCGTTTTTTTCTACGACGACGCGACCCTGACCCAGGCCGGCAGCGCCACGAGTTTCGAGACGCGCATGATTGCGCATGTGGCGGCGGGCAACGTGGCGCTTGAGAATAGTGCGGTGACGAATTTCCGGTGGCGCTACCTCGCGTCTTATCAGGTGCCCGTTTACGCCGCCACCAGCGACATGACGGATGACCTGTATACGATCACCGGTCGAAAGGATCAGGGCGTGGATTTCACCAACCCCGTGAGTGATTTTGCCACGGCAAAGGCTGTGCTTCACGGGGCCGATCAACTCGTGCTCTACGTCGGAGGGACGCGTAATTACGGCGGAATCGCCTGGTCCGTTGGCCAATCCAACTTCGGCTCCCCGCTTTCTCTCCGGTATCACACCGCGGTCGTCGCCTTCAATAGTAGCTATGGCTCGCTGGCTCATGAATTGGGTCACAACTTCGGTTGCCAGCATGATCGCGAAACCGATGCGGTTGCCGACACCAACGGGTTTTATAACTACGGGTTTCGCTTCCTCCGCAACGGACGGGACACCGGAACGATCATGTCTTACGCGGGCACCCGCGTGGATTACTTCAGCAATCCCGACGTCACCGCTAACGGCGTCGCCCTCGGCGTGCCGGAAACCCAGCCCAAAGCGGCCAACAACGCGCGGGTTCTGCGCGACAGCGCGCAGTCGATGATCGCCTCCCGCATCGCGGTGGACGCGCCTGCGATCACTTCCCAGCCGCAGTCGGCGACGCTTTTTTCGGGACAGGCTTTCGCTTTGAACGTCACGGCGACGGGGACGACGCTTGTCTATCAATGGAACCGCGCCGGCGTCGCTATTTCGGGCGCGACGACTTCCTCGTATTCGAAGTCGGGAGCTTTGGAAACGGATGGCGGCTCATATTCGGTCACCGTCTCGAACATCGCCGGTCAGGTGATCAGCGCGGTCGCGACCGTGACGGTGACGGCCGCGCCGCCCACATCCGCTCCCACGACTAGTGGAGGTGGAGGTGGAGGTGGAGGTGGTGGCGGAGCGATGGATGCTTGGTTTGCCTGCGGCGGCGGATTGTTCGTGATGGCCCGGTGCATTCTGAAAAAGGCCGTGCGCTAGATTTGAGCCGACCTGCCCGGCCTTGGGTCGCGCTGATCTTTTCGTTGGCCGCGCTGTTTGCATGGTTTTGGCCCCGATCGCGCGAGTTCCTGCTCTATGATCGCGGCCTGATCGGGAGCGGCCAGTGGTGGCGGCTCTGGTCCGGCCATCTTGCGCATCACAGCGCGAGCCACCTCGGCTGGAATCTCGCCGTGTTTTTTCCGGCGGCTGTCTGGCTGGAGCGCATTCGGCCTGCCGTTGCCCGCTTTTTCTTCGCGGCCTCGCCGCTGTTTATTTCCGCTTCGCTTTGGTACCTCGATCCGCACCTGCAATTTTACGCCGGTCTCTCGGGAGTCACGATGGGCGGGCTAACTTTGCTCACCCTGGCGCAACTGCGGAGGACCTCATCCGAGCCGCGCTGGATCTGGCTCGTCGTCTTGGTCCTCCTTGCCGCCAAGATCGCCGCTGAATTCATGCGGCCGCAAACCGCCTTGTTCGCGGGTTTGCCGGAGGGGATTCGCAACGTCCCGCTCGCCCATCTCGCCGGAGCAGCGTTCGGGGTCGTTGTGGTCGGAGCGACGCAGCGAAGAAAACCAAGCTGAAGCTTCCGCGTCGGCGCGCGATTGTTTCCCCGGCTGGAAAATCCCCTGCTTCTGCACACGGTGCCGCATGGTTCCTTTTTCCGTGCTCGATCTCGCCCCGATTGTCGAAGGGGGAGATGTGCGCGATGCCCTCCATCGCTCCCGCGATCTGGCGCAGCATGCCGAACGACTGGGCTACCGGCGGTTCTGGCTCGCCGAGCATCACAACATGCCGGGTATCGCGAGCGCGGCGACGGCGGTCGTCATCGCGCATGTCGCCGCGGGAACTTCCAAAATTCGCGTCGGTTCGGGCGGAGTCATGCTTCCCAATCACGCACCGATTGTGATCGCCGAGCAGTTCGGCACGCTCGAAGCCCTGTTTCCCGGCCGCATCGATCTTGGCCTTGGTCGTGCGCCGGGTACTGACCAGCTTACCGCGCGGGCGTTACGCCGCGGCCACCTCAACTCGGCGGACACTTTCCCGCAGGATGTGCAGGAGCTGCAGTCGTATTTCCGCCCGGCGCAGTCGGGGCAAGCCGTGCGAGCGGTCCCCGGCGCCGGGCTCCCGGTACCGATCTGGCTCTTGGGCTCGAGTTTGTTCAGTGCGCAGCTGGCCGCCGCGTTGGGGCTGCCGTATGTTTTCGCCTCGCACTTCGCGCCCGACCATCTCGATGAAGCGCTCACGCTTTATCGCGAGGGCTTCCGGTCCTCCGAGGCGCTCCAACAGCCGTACGCGATGGCGGCGATTGGGGTTTGCGCAGCGGCGACCGACGCAGAGGCCACGCGGCTGTTCACCTCGCTCCAGCAGAATTTTCTCAATCTGCGTCGCGGGACTCCCGGACCGCTTCCGCCGCCGGTGGATTCGATGGAGGGAAGATGGTCGCCGGTTGAACGGGTCGGCATCCAGCATGCCTTTCGTGAGGCGGTGGTTGGTTCGCCCGAGACCGTCCAGCGCGGGATCGAAGCGTTTCTGCTGCGGACCCGGGTGGACGAACTCATGATCACCGCGGCAATTTTCGATCACGCCGCGCGTCTGCGCTCGTTCGAGCTCGTCGCGAATATGCGCGAGGCGATCGCCGTCTAGATCTCAACCGCCG
>JBDSSU010000395.1:0-2783 GCA_039928635.1 Opitutaceae bacterium
ACTGAGGTGGCGCCGGGCGGCAACACTCTCGCCGCACCCGTTGCCGGCGGTGCCAACGTGCCCGGTCGCGCCGGCCGCGGCGGTGGTGCTCGTGGCCGACCCACGGTGCCTCCCGGTACGGTGCTCACGACGGAGGCTCGGATTGCGATGAAGCAGGAAACCGAGGCTTATTTCGCCCACATCGTGCGCGAAGATCGCAGCGTGCTCGAACTGCTCCAAAGCGATTACACATTCGTGAACGAGACGCTGGCTCCGTTCTATGGCATCCCAAACGTGAGCGGCGCGGAAATGCGCCGAGTCACGCTCGCGCCGGGCGATCTCCGTGGCGGAGTGCTCACGATGGGCAGCATCCTCACGGTCACGTCAAACCCGACGCGCACTTCGCCGGTGAAACGCGGCAAATGGATTCTTGAAAATATCCTGGGGGCTCCGCCCGCGCCGCCACCGCCCAATATTCCCGCCCTCGAGGACACCCAGACGAAAATCACCGATCGCAAACCCACGCAGCGTGAGCTGCTGGCGCAACATCGCGCGGATCCCGCCTGTGCCTCGTGTCACTCGCGGATGGATCCGCTCGGGCTCGCGATGGAAAACTTCAATGCGTTCGGCCGCGGCCGGACGCAGGAGAACGGCCAGCCCATCGAGCCGGCGGGTGAACTCGCGACCGGCGAAAAGTTCTCTGACGTTCGCGAATTAAAACGTGCGCTGGTGGAGAAGCATCGCGTCGAGTTCTACCGCACGATCACCGAAAAGCTGCTCACCTACACGCTCGGCCGTGGCGTCGAGTATTATGATGTGCCGGCCGTCGATCTGATCGTGAACCAAGTTGATCAGGAAAACGGTCGCTTCTCCGCGCTCCTCTTCGGGGTCTTGGAATCCGCGCCTTTTCAGCAGCGCCGCGCGGCGCCGCACCCTTCCAGTTCCGCGGCCAAAGCGTCGCCCTCGACCGTCCAACTCGCTCCTTCCCCATGAAACCTTCCCCCTCGTTCCCCGGATCCCCTGCAGCTCTCAATCGCCGTCGGTTCCTGCGGAATTTCGGCCTCTGCATGGCCTTGCCCGCGCTCGAATCGTTCGCGCCGAAAAAGCTCCTCGGTGCGACGGCTGGCGGACCCAGACTCGCCGCGACCACGGAGACCGGCGCGCCGCTGCGGACGGCCTTCCTCTATTTTCCGAACGGCGCCATCCCCTCGTATTGGTGGCCGGCTGCGACGGGGAAGGACTTCGCGCTGAATCGCACGATGGCTCCGCTCGCCGCCGTGAAGGACAAACTTCAGGTGCTCGGCGGACTCTCCGTTGTTGCCGCGAACTCGGGCAGCGATGGTGGCGGGGATCACGCCCGGGCGAACGGCACGTTTCTCACGAACGTCCGCATCAAGAAAACCAATGGGGCCGACTTTTACGCGGGGGTTTCGGCGGACCAAATCATGGCCCAGCAGATCGGTTTGCTGACGCCATTCCGGTCGCTCGAGCTGTCGTGCGATACGATCTTGAACATCGGAGGCTGCGACACGGACTACGCCTGCATCTATCAGCACAATCTCGCCTGGAGCTCGCCGACGACGCCACTCACGCCCGAGATCAATCCGCGTTTGCTGTTTGAACGTCTCTTTGGGGCCGGCTCTCCGAAGGATCGCGCGCAGAATCTGCTGATTCGCCAGCAGCAAAAGCGGTCGGTGCTGGATTTCCTCCAGGACGATTCGCGTGCCCTGACGCGCGAAGTCTCGGGACGCGATCGCGACAAACTCGACGAATACTTCACGGGCGTGCGCGATATTGAGATGCGCATCCAGGCCGCCGAACAAACGCGCTCGAGCCATCCGCAGCCCAAGGCCGATGCGCCGGATGGAATTCCCGCGAGTTACACCGAGTACGTGCGGCTGATGTACGACATGCTGCTGCTTTCGTTCCAGACGGACTCGACGCGCGTCGCCACTTTCATGATCGCGGGTGACGGCAGTAATCGCGAGTTCGCCGAAATCGGGATCGCGGATGGCCACCACAATCTGACGCACCACGGCAATAAGCCGGACTGGATCGAGAAGGTCGCGCAGATCGACCACTGGTACGTGCAACAGCTTGCTTACTTCCTGGAAAAAATGGAGGCGACGAAGGACATCGACGGCAATTCGCTCCTGCACAATTCCCAGATCGTCTACGGCTGCGGCAATGCGGACGGCAACCGCCACACGCACACCAACCTCCCCATCATTCTGGCGGGCGGTGGTGGCGGCACGCTCAACCCGGGTCGTTACACGCAGTATGACGACATGCCGATCGCCAACCTTTACCTGAACATGATGGATCGGATCGGCGGAATAAAAACCTTGGAACGTTTCGGCGACTCGACCGGTCGCCTTACCGGGGTTTAGGCACAGCTCGGCCGGATGCAGACGGTCCCCGACGAATGACGCGGACGGGACGCGAACGGGACACGAATCTTCGCGGCAAATTGGGATCATGCCACCCCGGCCCTCGACTCACTTTGTGGTGAGTGCCTCTAAATTAGTTCGGTATTGGGACAAAGCCGAAGGAGAGAATTGAAACCATGTCACTCATCTCCGCCAAACGTTTGGCGAAATCCTCGAGGCTCAATGCCTCCTCTTTTTCCAAACGGTTTCGAGGGCGGAGGCGATTCCCTGAAGTCGCGAAGTCTCGGCCGGATCGATGCGTTGAGACCACGAAGGCGCAACCGTCTCGGTGCGTTTTTCATTCATTCGCTTTGGGTCTGATACCGGAAGCTGGCTTCGGCTTGGTTGCGAAAGGGTCCGGGGAGCGCGCGCGTC
>JBDSSU010000396.1:0-3147 GCA_039928635.1 Opitutaceae bacterium
GCGCGGAGCACGCGGAGGAGCAACTTGCTACGGGAACCCGAGCCACGCTTTCACGACCGTCTCGACTTTCGCCAGCGTCGTGCCGTCGATCACCCCGAGACGGCGGATGAGCTGCACACTGGGCACGCCCGCGATGCCTTGGGCGTCGAAGCCGCCGGCATCGAAGCCCCGTGCGACGTGCGGCACCTCGAAACGCGTGCCGCGCAACGCGGTCGTGCGCGGCACAAACGTGACGATGGCACGCTCCCGGTCGTCGTAGGCGACGCTCAACACCAGCGCGGGTCGGGTCTTGGCGACCATGCCGAGGTCAACCAGCCAGATTTCGCCCCGCTGCGCCTGACTCACGAAGCGCGCTCCTTCTCCTCCGCTTCATACATCCCGAACAGCGCCGCCGACGAGTTCAGGAGCGCCTGACGCTCTTCGAACCACATCGCCAGCTCACGCAGCTCCTGCGGCGTCAGCTTTTCGATGGCGGTTTCGATTTCAACGACCGTGGACATGGCGGGAAACTATGGACGCGACCGTCTCAGGCAAGTGCGGAGAACGGGCCTCATTCGGGCGCACGCGAGGGACAGGGAACACCTCGCAGTGGAGCCGTTACCAAGACTCACAGAATTTTTTAACCACGGATGTCACGGATGAACACGGATAAAACCAAGACGCGGCCGGCGGCATTTATCCGCGCCATCCGTGTAATCCGTGGCCGGTTTGGGACGGCGGGGATTGGTGGAAAATCCCTCGGCTCCGCGGCGAAATGAATGGGGCAACTCAGAGCTGGCCGGTGAAGGCTTGGTGCAGCAGCGACTTTTCAACGCCTCCAGCGCGGCGAGCTTTTGCTGGTAGAGAGAGGCGAGGCGTTGGCTTTCTGCTTCGCTCACGCCCTGAGCAACACCTTGGGCGCAGGTTCGCGCTCGAAGATGGGAATGCCCACGCGGCGAATATGCGCCGCCACGTCTGCATCGGTCTGCGCACCGAATACGATCAAGCTGAAACGGTGGGGCAGCATTAGGTCGTCGAGTTCGTCGTAGATGCGCCCGACCGTTCGCCAATTCAAGTCCGGGCCCACGAGTGAGAGATCGATATCCGAGCCGGGCTTGTGCGTCGCCTTGGCTCGCGAACCAAAGAGGATGGCCCGTTCGACTTCAGGATGGCGGGCCAACACGCCGGCGATTTGGGCGAGCACTCCCGCGGAGAGTCCGTGGCGCGGGCTCATGGCTCTTGGGCCTCCAACGCGGCGAACGTGGTCTGAAATTGCTCAAACTCCGGCACGAAGCTGCCGAGGATGGCGGTGGACAACTCGTCGGCCGTCTTCTGATTGTAGGTGTGGCTGCTGCGGTTGCGGCCCTGAATCATCGCCATCCATTCGTCGCCATTCGCGACCAATCCCTTGGCGAACGCCTCCCGGGTGGCGTCTTTCGAGCCATAGAGATTCGCCGCCCCATGCGCTTCGAGAAAATCTTTCAGGGTGTTCCACGCCAGCTCGTGAGTGAATTCAAACGCCTGAATGAGCCCCTGCTGTTCGAGGTCCGACAACTTCCGTTGCTTCGCCAGCGTGGCCGCGGCGGACAATTGCCCAAAGGCCTTCCGAAAACTCTGGAAGCGTTGGCGCCAACGAACGTCGGGAGTGGGCGGCATGGATAAAAAGGGGACGACGTGACGCTACCGGCGCGCAGAGTGCATGCAAGTTCTAGAGCTGGCCGGTGAAGGCTTGGTGCAGCAGCGACTTCTTCAACGCCTCCAGCGCGGCGAGCTTTTGCTGGTAGAGGGAGGCGAGGCGTTGGGTTTCGGTGGCGAACGATTCCAACACTGCGACAATGCGGACTTGCTCTTCGATAGGTGGCAACGGAAGAACGAAGCCCTTAATTTGCTCTGTGCTTAAGTTCGGCTGCGCTGCACCTGCTGAAATGCGGAGGTTTTCCTCAACCTTCGTTGAGAGGAAGTGATAGAGGAAACGCTTGTTGAGTTTCTTGCTCGGCTCAAATTTTCCGACGCGCTGGTTCAAATGGAAAACTGTGCTTTCAGTGTTGAAGCCAAGTTTGCCTGTTGTTGCTCCGGACATGGCAATCAGCAGGTCATCGGCGACGATTCGATACCTATCCAAATTCTCGCGGTAGTCTGTCGGCTCAAAGAAAACGAGCCTGTCGGTGTCCACCTTGCCGTCTTGAATGTTCGAGATTCTCAGGATCGGACAACCGGATGGCTTGAAGCTGCTGCTCTTGAAGGCGAAGCCATTTTGAAATCCACACACCTCATCCAGTTTCGTGTCGGTCCATCCGTTACCGCGCTGGGTGAAGACGGAGTGGAGGTGGCTTTCGAAGAGGGCGCGGGCGTTTTGGAGGTTTTTTTCGGCGTTGGCTTTGGCGGTGGCGAGGCCGGCAAATGCTTCGTCGAGGAGGCCGACGATCCGCTGCTGTTCGGGGAGCGGCGCGAAGGGAAAATCAAACTCCAGCACGTCATTCATGTCGGCCCGCGGCATCCGTGCGCCCGTGCATGTCGCGTTGATGCGATCAACCGTCGCGTCGGCAAGAAACCAATAAACGAGATACTCGCGTGAAAGCTGAGCGCCGGGCATAATCGGAAAAATCTCAGTGGAGCAATGGCCCTCGAAATCGGGAGCCAACACTTTGTTCAAATATGGCCGCAGCCGGCCGTAGAGAACATGCTCGGTCGAAAATCTGAACGTCGAACTCTTTGCTGACTGCAGCTCAGTCGAGCCAATGAAGCGTGCAGTGTGAGACTCGATGTGCTCAAGCCCGACGTATGGCAGATGCCGATGAATACCCTGAGCTTTGTCGAAAGCACAGACGTCGCCGAGTCGTTTGGTTGCCCAGCCCGTGCTCATAGTAGCGCCTTGATGTTCTCCAGCACCTCCGCGCTCTCGGCGTCGAGCGCGGCGATTTCTTCCATGATTTCCTTCGGACTGCGGTGCGTCACTTCCTCGCCGCCATCCGGATTCTTCACGGATAGATCGAAGGTCGTTGGGTCGATGGCCTTCGCGTCGATGCGCCAGCTCTTCGGTGAGCCAGCGAAGGTTTTTTGGAGCTTCACGAACTCGGCGAGGTCGTCGTCGTTGAGCGGGTTGGTCTTCCCCAGGTTCCGGGCCTGCCCTGAGCTTGTCGAAGGGGCGAGTTGGTAGAACCAGACTTT
>JBDSSU010000397.1:0-7429 GCA_039928635.1 Opitutaceae bacterium
AGCGGCATCAGCCGGAATGCGCACAGCTCGGACGCTTGCCCATACATCGTGTGCTGGCGCGAGAGATTCCAAAAGCCGCTGCCGCCGGGTTTGTCCGGCGCATCGTAGTCGATGATCGCGAAGCTCGCGCCGACGATTTTGTTTTCGCGCAGGACCGATTCGATCGCACGCTGCGGACCCTCGGGGCCGGCATAGTCGAAGAGCGTGACGTAAAATTCGAGGACCAGTTTTCCCGGCTCGCCGTGCTTGAAACTGAAATTGGTCTTCGCGTTGGCCCACGGAAATTCCCTGGTCCACGTGCCGGCGTTCCACGCCATCGTCCAGTCCTTGCCGACGGCGGGAGTCATGATGTGGTAATTCTGCGCGTGGGCGCCCTGGATCGCCCACTTGGCCTCCTCGGCGGAGATGCGGTCATCCGGTGCCGCGGTGGACTTGCCCACGCGCTCGTCGGTCCAGAAGCGCGCGTTGCCCTTCGGGATCAACGGGCCGCCCGACGCATCGCCATCGACGACGATCTCAAAGGTGTCGTTGTGCAGGCCCGGGTCGGAAAAATCCCAGAAATCGTCGTATGCCTCGTAGAGAAAGTAGAGGCGGTTGAGCCCCTTCACCCAGCCGACGCGCACCTTTACGTCGAGGTTCTGGGGATCGGGCGTGGGGTGGCGCTTGTTGTCGTCCACGAGCTGGTCGGTCTTGATCGCGTAGCTGTCGGGCACGAGGGCCCAGTCGGAGAGGTCGCCGTCGATGCGCGGGATCTTATCCTGCGGAAACTGGAAGACCTTGAACGTGATCTCGGGACGGTCGAGGGCCGGAGCAGAGGCGACGAAAGTGAAGCAGACGATTGCTGCGAGCAAGGGGCGGGAGAATTTCATAGCAGGGTGTGGTGATGAGGCGTCGGCGATCAGGGATGGGCACGGTGAACGAGAAACAGGGCGGAACGAAGCAACATGAGTGATTTCATGGAGCAGGAGCGGTGGGAGAGGCCGGGTTTGTCGCGGGAGGAGCGGCCGCGCCCTTTTCCCAATCCGGTAAATACGGTTTGGCAAATTCCAGGGTTTCGATCGCGTTCAGCGCCCATTGCACGCTGGCGACGCCATGTTGCTGCCATTGCACCGGCGCGCCGAGAAACGCGGGGTCGGTCATCGGTCTCAGGATACCGGGCCCCGTGATGCGTTTTGGCTGGGCGAGCGGAGGAAGTTTCCCGGCGGGCCCGATCAGTTTTTCCCAGGCCATGCGGCCGAGTTCGGCGTTGTTCTTCGCGTTCGCAGCGTAGGCGAGCATCCGCGGCGCAGTCATTTCATTGCCGCCGGTCTGGCGTCCGACGAATTCGCTCGTGCGAGCCCAAGCCTGCCAAAACTCGGGAATATCATACATCGGCTGCATCTCGTTCATGTTTTCCGGTCCGCCGAAAATCATGTCGAAGTAGCGTCCGGGAAATTTGCCATCGGCATCGACGCTCGCCGCCATCGTCCTCATGTCGGTTTCGATCCGGCTGCGCCAGGACTGATCGCCGCCGCGTTCCCACTCGGTGGTCCAGTTGAGGGCGTAGCAAAGCCATTCGAGTCCGAACCGCGTAAACGGCTTCCGTTCGGCGGCGGTGGGACGAGGCGCGAAATCCTCGGGGCGGGGCGCGGGGATGACGCCACCGCGTCCGCCGCGGCCGGGAGCCACGGTATTCGCGACCGGCGGCGGATTCGCGCCAGGAGTCGGAGTCGGATTCGCGCCGGCGCCACGGGCGCCCCGCCCACCGCGCCCTCCGCCGCCGACATCAAGACGCGGCGTGCCGTCTTCGTTCGGGACGTAGTGGGAGGCGTTGAACTGCGAGACGTAATCGTAAGTGAGGTCGGCGTCGATTTGGTCGCGCAGCAAATCACCCAGGCGACCGTCGCCGCCGCTCAGGAAATAATACTGGCGCTTCAGGCCGGCGTGGCTTTCGCGCGGTTGTTTGGAGCCGTCGCCCCAATGGTTGACGTTATGCCGCGAGCCGAGGGGGAAGAAGGGCCCGATGTGATAGGCGTCCACCTCGCTGGTGTGGCGGGTCATGGCCTCCGCCATGCGGAAAAGATCGGCGCGACCCGTCCGCAGAAAGGAATACCAAAGCAGCATGTCGGGCATCAGCTCGGTGTTGGCCCAGGCCCACCCGCCGATATCGTAACGCCACTCGTGGCGTCCGAAGTCGTAGTTGTGCATGATGTCGCCGAAATTCCAGAAGCCGTACCACGAGCGTTCGTCGACCTGGTCGCGGTAGTAGTTCACGAACGTCTCCACTTGATCTTCGACCCAGCGAAGCGCGGGGGTGGAGCGGTCGGGCAAACTCCAGCGGCCGAATGCATGTTGCGCGTGATAGTATTCGGGGGTGCAAACGAGGACGAGCGGTTCGGCGGCGGCGCGTGACAGCGCGGAAAGTTGCGCGTCCGACGGAATCCGGTCGAAGGCCCGGAGCGTGAGCTCATTCGTGTTGGCGACGCCATACGCCGTGCCCCAGCCGGGTTTCCAGTCCTCGTAGTTCACGGAGAGCCCGTGCGGAATCTCATCGTAACGGCGGAAGTCCATCGCCGGCGTCTCGGGCGACCAGAGCCAGACTTTCAACTCGCCCACCGGGGAGGCGCCCCCCGCGATTTCGAAGGACGACGGCGCCTTTTGCCAAAAATCTTTCACGCCGACGGCGAGGCCGCCGGAGACGTCAGCCAAAACCGCGAGGCCGCGCGCGCGCTTCCCGTCGGTGACATGCAACCACGAGGAGCCGGCAGTGGCGGTGCGTTTTTCAATCGTCCAGTTGTTCGGCCCGGCCTGCGTGAGTCGCGCGTCGGACCAGATGGGGACGGTAAAGAGCGCGTTGCGCGCTTGTGGTGAGAGATCGGCTAGATTGGGGATGCGTTCGCCGCCGAGATGATTGTCGTAGAGCTCGCCGATTTGCGGGCCGGTCTGCGAACGATAGCCGGGGAGCATGCGCACCGGCTGCACCCACAGGCCATCGGTATCTCCGCTGAAACGGATGTGGCGGTTCTGGAGTTCTTCCTTGAACGGCACCGAGAACGAGAGGCCGAGGCCTTTGATGAAGTCCTGGTTCGCATCGCCATCGAAAATGAAAGTGTGCGTGAGCTTGATCTCGTTGCTCCCGGCGAAGAATTGCAGGCGTACGACGAAAGGCAGCAACTCGCGCCCGCCCTCGCGAGTTTTGTGCTTGCCGGTGATTTTGACGACCGCGCGTCCCGGCGAAGCTTGTTCGAGGGTGACGGTTTTGATGTCGCCGATGAACGCTTCTTCGCGAAGCACCTGCTCCGCGGCGTGGCGCGAGCGGTCTTCCAGCTGGAGAAGCAGGCGGCCGCTCTGAGCAACGACGCGATCTCCCACGGACAGAGATTCGATCAGATTCGATCCGCTCTTCGCGAGGCGGGCACGCACCATCCCGGTGTCGATGAGGATCCGACTGCCGTCATCGGAGTATTTGATCGCGCGACTGACGGCGTCCGGTACGCCCGCCGATCCCGGCATCAGCGTGAAGGGGCCCGCCAAACCCGCGGCCGCGGAAAAAGAATGCCCCGTCCACTTCACCGAACCGTCGGGCCAGTAGGCCAGCGGCCAGGTTTGCACGTCGAGACGCTGTCCGTTCGCGGTCGCGAGTCCCATGGTGGTACTTGTTGTGACCGCGCCCTTCGGCCAGGGAACTCCCCAACTCACGCTGGCGGGAGCCGCGGGGGAGGTGCCACCGAGCCAGTTGAGCGTGACGTTTTCCGCGGCAGTCGCACCGCCGACGCTGAGGATCGATGCGGCGAGGAAACGGAGGAGCGGGATTGATCTCATGAGAAAAAAGTACGCTGCAGCAGCCAATACGAACCGAGGAGAACCACGAGCGAGGACGCCGCCGGTAAACCGTAACGGACGAAGTTCGGGACGCGCCGCAACTGGAAGAGCAGGGGGAGGAGAACCGCCGCGACGGCGATTTGCCCGAGTTCAACGCCGAGGTTGAAGGAGAACAGCGGCGCGAGCAGCGAGGAGCCGCCGGCGCCGAGGCCAATTCCTTTTAGGACACCCGCAAAACCGAAACCGTGGACGAGGCCAAAGCCAAACGTAAGTGCCCAGCGCCCTTTTGGCTCTTCGCCGCGCCGCAGGAGATTTTCCACGCCGACATAGACAATGGACGCGGCGATCAGTGGTTCGACGACGCGGCTCGAAAGCGTGACGACGTCGAGTGCCGCCAGTGCGAGCGTGATGGAGTGCGCGATCGTGAAGCACGTGATGATGCCGGCCATCGTGGAGAGGCGCCGGCAGGCGATGAGCAAGCCGGCGAGAAACAGCAGGTGGTCGTAACCGGTGAGGATGTGCTCGATTCCGAATTTCAGGAAGGCGCCGAAAGAAGGCGCGACCGGATGCGCGGGCGCGATCAACGCGCTACCGATACCTGACGCCGGCCCGCCGGCGGCCGAGCTATTCGCAAACGGTACTTCGAGGATCGGTGTCGTGGCTTCGAGATAGCCCCAGCCCAGATCGTCGCGTTTGGCATTTTCGACGTAGAGCGTGGCGACATGGCCCTCGGGCGTTTCCGGAATAAAAAGCGCGCGGAAGCGCAGTGGGCCTGCAGTCGGGGAGGGATACCGGATTTGAAATTCCACATCGTTCTCCCCGGTCAGAGTGGCTTCCGAGTCGATCGGCCGCAGCGTTTCACCCGCGCCGGTAATCAAGTAGAGCGTGAGCGCCCGCTTCATGAAACGCTCACGATAGCGGAAGAAGTTTTCGTCGGTGACCCCCTCGTCGATGCCCTGCGCCGGTTTTTCGAGGAGATAACGCGCGGTGGACTGCGACATCGCGACCGTCAGCACGAGATTCTCAGGAGTGATCTGCGCCGTCGTTGAGCTGGAGAATGGATCGTGCGCGCGAACGGTCGACGCAAACACGACAAGCATCGCCACCAAAAAGACCAGGCGCCCCCGGGTGGCGGCGCGGAAATGGAGGAAGCTACTGTGGCTCGAGAACAACACGCGGGTTGGAGCTCACTTCGCCGGCTTGGAAGCGACGAGCACGATGTTCGGCTTCGGTGCTGGTGCCATGCCGGCGCCGAGGAAAAAGCCGGGATGCGGCGGCTGGTTGTAGGCGACGTTCTGCCACGCGATCGCGAGACGATACTGGGGATCGTGCATCAAAGTGTAGATCCGGTGTTCCGTCGGAACGGTGGTGGTGTAGAGGCGCAGTTCCTTGTTGTCCGTCGTGCGCCAGATCACTTCCTCACGCCAGTCACCGAGAAGATCTGCGCTCAGGGCCGGCGTGGATTTGCTGCCGTTGTTGGACGCGCAGTTCTCGGCCGTGAGCAACGCGGACGTGGTGCCGGCCTCCCAATTCCACTTCGAGACCACGTTGCCGTTGAGCAATTCTCGCAGCAGATCGCCGTCCCACCAAACGCCGAAGTTCACTGAGCCCGGTTTCTTTTCCGAAATCACGTTGCCCTTCACGTCGAAGAGATTGGGGAGCGAAGACCACAGCTCGTAACCAGGGTGCCGCGGGTCGACATCGAAAGCGACGCCCCGGCCGACGTCGGGTGAGTTACCTTCGCCGCCGGGCTTGCCCCAGATCATCGCCCCCGTTTTGGCATCGCGAAACTCCATGCCGAACGGGTGACGCGGGTTTTCATGAATATCGAAAATTTCGAGACCAGGGCGGCTTGGATCCATATCGGAAACGTGAATCGCGTCACCGTGACCGAGCTTCGTCGAGTAGATCGGCTTGCCATCATCATCGATGCTCATGGCGCCAAAAATGATTTCGTCTTTCCCGTCGGCATCGACGTCGGCGACGCTGAGATTGTGATTGCCCTGGCCGCGGTACGGATTCGTGCGGTCAGCCGGCGCGAGGGTGTCGCTGTCGAAAACCCAGCGCTGGGTGAGTTTGCCGCCGCGCCAGTCCCAAGCCGCGAGCACGGTGCGCGTGTAATAACCGCGGACCATCACGACGCTCGGATGAACGCCGTCGAGATAGGCCACGCAGGCGAGGAAGCGGTCGACGCGATTGCCATACGCATCTCCCCAGTCGTTCACGTTGCCGCGCGCCGGAATGTAATCGGTGGTCGCGAGCGCTCTGCCGGTGGCACCGTCGAAAACCGTGAGATACTCCGGCCCGTCCAAAATGTAGCCGAGCACCGAGGCGGCCATGCTGCCGTCGGGCGCGGTGACGCTCCCGGTGCGATCGCGGGAAGCGACGAGTTCACCGGCTTTCTTTCGCCAGTCGGCATTCCCGTCGCCGATCACCTTGCCGGCGCCGTCGGTGGTTCCATCAGCCGTTTTGCACACGAGTTCGGCGCGGCCATCGCCGTCGAGGTCGTAGACCATGAACTGGGTGTAGTGAGCGCCCTCGCGGATATTTTTGCCGAGGTTGATCTGCCAGAGAAAGGTGCCGTCGAGTTTGTAAGCCTGGAGAATCGGTTCATCCGTCGGACCAGCTTGGGAATTGTCACGACCCCGGCCGGTCAGGTGCACGATGACCTCATACTCGCCGTCGCCATCGAGATCGCCGACCGAGCAGTCGTTGGGCGCGTAACGTTCCGGAGTGCGGAGTGCGATGGAGAGGAACGGCCGTGCCGGGGCGTTGGCGCTGAGGGCGAAACGGCCGCTTGGTTCCTGCTCGCGACCGTTCAGGATCGGACGCACGAAATAGGCATTCGCTTGCGCCGGATCGAATTGATCGTCGACGAAGTTCGTCGCGCCGGTGATCGGGCTCGCGTTGAGCTTCACCGCGCTGTCGCGACCGACGCCGACCGCACGAAGCAGTTTGCGGAACGCGCCGGGCGGAGTGTCGGCAGCGGAATCGCGATAGAGATTAAACGCGAGATCGGCCGGATCGGTGCCGAGCACGCGCCAGCTGACGAAGATTTTCTGCGAGTCCTGTTTGATCGCGACTACGCCGCGACCGAGATTCTCCATCTGTCGCTGGCCGGAGGAAACGTTCGGGCAGATCCCGAAAAGGACGGCGGCTGTGAGCAGAGGTAAGATGGATTTGTGAGTCATGGCAGAGCACCAGGAAGGGAGGCGGGAAACGTCGTGGCGTTCCACCGAAGGGCGAAGGGGTCCGGGAGGTAAACGTACCCGGGGTGGTTTCGTCACGTCTGCGCAGTGGCAAGCGGCGCGCTCCCCCGCCGGACAGTTCGAGTGCAATTTCCTTTGGGTAACGCGAAAGGATGTGTGAAACGCGAAAAGGATTCACGGGTTTCTAACGGCGGAGAAACAGCTCCGCGCTTTCACGAGCGGCGCGGGACGGTAGAATTCGGCACGTCAACCAAGGCGTTTTTTTTCGCCCCAATCTTGAAACCCATCATGAAACTGCCCTCACCGAACGCTCCACTCCTGGCCTTCCTGGCTGCTGCACTGCTCGCCGGTTGCGCGACTCAATCCGGCGCTCCGTTCGCTGGGCCGAACGCCGGCGGGTCGACTGCGGTCCCGGCAGT
>JBDSSU010000398.1:0-2865 GCA_039928635.1 Opitutaceae bacterium
ACCGCGGCCCAGGAATCCAACCGCATCTTTGACGACCCGGCCATGGATTCGGCGCAAAAACGCGTTGCGCTCCAAATCCTCGCGCAAAACACTCGCGCCCAATTGCTCGCGAACCTGGGTCCCACGTCTGGCCCGGCCTATGTAAAGGTCGCCGATCAGTGGCTCGGTAACATCGAGCGGGGAAGCGCCGTTTCCTTCAATACAAACAACGGAGGGTTTACTTCCATCAGCAGCTTCGGTGGCGGTGCCGTCACCGCAATTTACGGCACCAGTGCTTCGCCGAGTTACCGCCGGCTGCCGAACCCTGCGACACCGTCGCCGAACCGGTAATCCTGTTATCCCTCACCGCCATTATGAAATTCTCCACGCTCCTCCTCGCGGGTTCGGTCGCCGTGAATGCCGCCTTGGTCTTGTTTTTGATCGTCAGCCCCTCAAGCGATTCCACGAGCGCTCCTTCGTCATCGACCGCCAGCGCCCGCCCGGTGACCAACGCTTCTTCGACCCACCTGCCGTCCGACTCCACCCCTTGGGCCGCGATCGGCTCGTCCGAATTTTCCACCCAGGCTGACCGACTGCGCTCGGAGGGCTTCCCGCCTTCGGCGATCCGTGCGATTCTCGCCGCGCAAATCCGCGAAGGTTACGCCGACCGTCGCAAGGCGATCGAAGCGGCGCAAGCCGATGCACCCTTCTGGAAAAACCCCACTGCCGATCCGAAGATCCAAGCCGAGCTTCGCGCCCTCTCCAAATTGGAACAGCAGGCGTTGCGCGACCTCCTCGGCCCCGATCTCGAAAACGGTGCCGCCGCCACCCTCCGCCGCCAACTCCCCGGATTTTCCCCTGAGACGATCGAGGAACTCGCCGTCGTTCGCGATCGCTACAACCAGCAGCGGCAGGACATCTATGCCAGCCTCAGCGCGACGACACCCGAAAACCGGCAGAAAGCCGTGGACCTCGACAAGGCGATGCGCGCGGAAATCGCCGCCCTGCTCACGCCCCAGGAATTCGAGGATTACGAACTCCGAACCAGCAACACGGCCAATTCCCTCCGAAATAACCTGGTTGCCTTCGAACCCTCGGAAGGAGAATTCCGCGCGCTCTTCAAATTGCAGAGCGCCTTTAACGATCAGTTTCAAATCGCCTCGATCGTCGGCCTTTCCCCCGATCAACAAACCGCGGTCATGCGGCAACGGAGCGAAGCCCAGAAACAGTTGACCGAAGAAATCAAAGCCACACTCGGCGCAGAACGGTATACGGAATACCAGCGCGCCACCGATTCCTACTACCGGCAGACCAGCCAACTGGTCGCCCGGCTCGAACTCCCGGTGGAGGTCGCGAACCAGGTTTACGTCGTGCAAAAAGATTTACAGCAGCGCGTGCAATCGATGGACCGCTCGCTGACGCCGGACAGCCGTAATGCGCAACTCGCCGCGCTCGCCGCCGAAGCGCAAACGCGGATCAGCGCCACCCTCGGACCTTCCGGCTATGAAGCCTACAAGGACAACGGCGGTTCCTGGCTGAACCAGCTGCAGCCTCGTCCGAGCCCCGTGCCTGGCCCGGCTCCGCGCTGAATGGAAGGGTGACGCCGCGCACCGGTTCGCGAATTCCCCCCGACTCCAACCCCTCCGTCTACGCTGGAGACTCACTGCCCAGCGCATTTCGACCGTTGAGGAGTGGGATTAAATCCGGAACCCCGGTCTGAGAGAAACGACGAATCCAATTCGAGGCGCTCTCCCCACCACCGCTCCATCCCCTTGGTAGATTCTTCGTTTCACTCCGAATCACAGACGGGTTTATTTCCCTCCTTTCGCCTTCCTTCCCTTCCCCGTGAATCTGCCCCTTTTGATTCTCAGCGGCTCGCTCGCGCTCAATGTCGCGTTGCTGGCACTGACCGCATTTCCGCGCGGCTCCGGCCGTCCGAACGCCGAAAAAAGTTCGGACGTAATTTCGGAGTCGTCCACCTCCGCTTCCGTTCTCCACCCAACTTCTCGCCTGGAGGATCGGGCCGCCGAACCGGTTTCACCCGCCACTCTCGCTGAAATCGCGAGCCGGCTCCGCGCGGCGGGCCTCCCCGCCAAAGCGATCCGCGCCGCCATCGACGCCGAGCTCAGTGAACAATTAAAAGCCACTCTGGGCGAAACGCGGTACGCCGAATATGTGCGGGCCAAGGAATACGAGTTTCAACGGCTCGCCGATCTCTCGGCCCGCAGCGGTCTTCCTTCGACCGCGGCCGTGCAGGTTTTCGGCGTCCGCGATTTTGTCTCCTCGGAATCGAATCGGATTTACAGCGACGCGACTCTTGACCTGGAGCAAAAGCGCGCCGCTATGAAAATGCTCGCAGGCAACGCGCGTCTTCAAATCACCCGCTTGCTTGGCCCCGCCGCGGCCGAGGCCTATGCCCGTCAGTCCAATCGATGGTTGAACCCCGTCGAACAGGGCTCCGCCGTCACCTTCACGGAAAACGGCCAGAGTTCGCGCCCCTTGCGATGACGCACGGCTCGCTCATTCCGGCCCAAAGTGAAACCTCACATCCGTTTTTCCCCGTGAAGCTGCCTGTCGTTTTTGTCGCCGGCTCGAAGACGACCATCGAAAAACCTCAGCCTTTTCGTTTCTCCGTTACCTTCTGTTAAATTTAAAAACTTAGAGCGTTTGATATTACGCCAATGCGGAAGATGCCCGGAGAAATTCACGCGTCGATCACCGGCCAGCGAAAGAGTAACGATCCACGGGGCATTCACAGAAACTGCTGTACCTCGACGTCGATAATGGTCCGGGGAGCGCGCGCGTCTCGCGTGCCGGTTCGGGCGTCCCGCCCGAGCCATCCGAACCGCTCTCGGCGAGACGCCGCGCGCGAACGGATCGACGTCC
>JBDSSU010000399.1:0-8364 GCA_039928635.1 Opitutaceae bacterium
CCCGCTCAGCCACCAGAGCCCCATTGCGTGCGCCTGCATCGCCACCACCTGCCCCTTGCGCAGCGGCGCGGACGCGGGCGTGATGTTGGTCCACGGCGGCGGAAACATCCGCCATGCCCGCAACGCCGCGCAGGCCACCGCAAAATCATGTTCCCCTTTCCCGAGGAGCACACGGTTGTGATCCAGATTGTAGCCAACGGGTGCGCCTTGCTCATTGGACGCGCCCACTGCCGCGTAACTCAAAGGCGTGGACTCGTGTTGATCCAGGAATCGAGCGACCCGTTTTTCCGAAGGGCGACTCAGCGACCTCTCCGGCTGGTTGATGCGAGGCATCGGCCGAGCTTGGCGGGCATCGGGTCGCTGTCGACCGGAAGCGCGCCGGCCGATTTTTCCGTGTGCTCCGTCATTTTCGCGCTACGTTCGCCGGATGAAAACCCGCCGCGAAATCGTTGCCAACTGGCTCCCGCGTTACACGGGAGTGCCGCTCAAAGATTTTGGACGGTATATTCTGCTCACCAATTTCACGCACTACGTGAAACTGTTCGCGCAATGGCATCACGTGCCGATGAAGGGCCGAGACAAACCCATGATCAACGCCACCGCCGGCGATATCACGATCATCAACTTCGGCATGGGCAGCGCGAGCGCGGCGACGGTGATGGACCTGCTCAGCGCAATTAAACCGAAGGCGGTGCTCTTTCTCGGGAAATGCGGCGGTATCAAGCATCGCGCTGGCATCGGCGAGTTCGTCCTCCCCATCGCCGCCATCCGCGGCGAAGGGACGAGCACCGACTATTTCCCCCCGGAAGTCCCAGCGCGTCCGTCGTTCGCGCTTCAGAAAGCCATCTCGACCACGATCCGCGACTTCTCCCGCGACTATTGGACGGGCACGGTTTACACGACGAATCGTCGGGTCTGGGAGCACGACGCGAAGTTCAAGGCATACCTCCGGAAAATTCGCGTCATGGCGGTGGACATGGAAACCGCGACGATCTTCATGACCGGCTTTTTTAACGAGATCCCCACGGGCGCTCTCCTCCTGGTGTCTGACCAGCCCATGTTGCCGGAAGGGGTGAAGACGGCGGAAAGCGACAAGACCATCGACACGAATTACGTCAGCGCCCACCTGAAGATCGGCATCGCCTCGCTAAAACAGCTCATCAACAAAGGCGTCACGGTGAAGCACCTGAAATTCTGACGGCCACGGTCGCGCCAGATAAAAGCTGGCGAGGATCGGCCAACGAGCGATTGACCGCGCGCGATCATGCTTCGCTTGGCTGGGTTTTCCCAGTCGTGCGCAACACCGGGGTGGCGCGTTATTTCCGGGCGGAACGAAGACGTTCCAAATTGGAACGCGCAGCGTCCAACGCAGGGTCCAGGCGCAAGGCAGATTCGAAATAGCGCGCCGCTTCCTGCTCCTGACCACGACGCGCGTAAGCCACCGCGAGGTTATAGTGCGCCAAGGCAAAGTCAGGCCGCAGGCGGATTGCCGCGAGGTAGTGTTCGATTGCGCCGCTGAGGTCGCCGGTGGCCGCCACCAATTTGGCGGCGAGAAGATAATGGGCGTCGGGCAAATCCGGATTGAGGCGAAGCGTTTCTCGATACTCGGCGATGGCTTCGACTTCCCGACCGGGAATTCGGGAAAGCTCATTGGCCAAATTATTATGCGCGGGAAAACAGTTGGGATCGATGCTGATGGCCGCGCGATATTCCTGCATCGCTTCGGCAGATTTGCCCGGGAGTCCCGAGAGCAACATGCCGTAGCTGACGTGGCCTGCGACGAAATCGGGTTTCAGGCGCAAAGCTGACCGGTAGTGGCTTGCTGCCTCGCCCTCGGCTCCTGGTATCTTCGTCTTTTCGTTCGCTAGATTATAGTGCGCTCCGAAATAATCCGCATCGAGCTGCAAAGCCCGATTGAAATGTTCCACCGCCTCAAGGGATCGACCAGGAACCGTGCTGAGTAGAACCCCAAAGTGATCGTGCGCTGCCGCAGAATACGGATTGAGCCGCAGTGCCTCGACGTAGTGGAACATCGCATCCGGGCTACCGTCAGCCAGCTTGGACAACGCGTTCGCCAAGCCGTGGTGGGCGGAAGCGAACTTCGGGTTGAGTTGCAACGCGTGTCGAAAACAACCGATGGCCTTTTCCAACAACTCCGGGGCCTTCAAAAACTCGAAGCCCAAATTGGTGGTCGCTTCGACCTGTCCGGGATCGATCCGGAGGGCGGCTTCGTAGCTGGCAATCGCAGCGACTGAGTCGCCGTCACGCGCCAAGGCAGCGCCGAGGTGAGTCAGCGCGCGGGAATTAACCGGCTGCTTGGCCAGAGTGTCTTTCCACAGTCGCAACTCATTCCGATAGTCGGCGTTTCTTTGGGCTGTCAGCGCGATAAAACCCGCAGCAACCAAGAGGCTGCCCATCAGCGTTTTTCGTCCGAATCGATCGAAGGCGCTCAAGGCGACAAGCACGGTCAGGGCCGCTGAGGGCAGATACATGCGGCTCTCAGCCATCGGCTGCAGAGCGATGGGGACGAAGCTCGACGTGGGTGCCAGGAGAATAAAACAAGCGCCCGCCACGGCACCCGCGGGTTTTGATCGCCGCCACAATGCAATGATCGCGGCAAAAATAACGGCCAGAACCATGATGGCCGGCAGGACTTCCCTCCAGTCGCTCACAAAAAATTCCCGGCCGTAGTCAAAGACCAGCGGGTGTGGGAAAAAGAAGAGGCCGAGGTATTTCAGCACCACCTTCGCCTCGGTGAGTGCATACAGCCACCAGGGAACACCGGCGTTGAACCCGATCCCTTGGTCGCCCACCCGCGCATTGATCATCAGCGAAGCCAGGAAAATCCACGAACCCACCAGGCCGGCATAATACCACCTCCTCTTGCGGAGCGCGGCCCACGGCGAATGCGTGATCAGGCAGCTATCGAAAAGCAACACCAGCACCGGCGCCGTCACCATCACCTCTTTCACCGCCATCCCGCAAAAACACGCAATGACTGACGCTGCATACCAACCGGCGTGATGTCGCGAGGCGGTTGCCGCCCTGAAAAACGCATAGAGGGTGAAGAGATAAAACAGTCCCATCAGGCATTCGGCGCGCTGGCTCACATAAGTGACCGCAGCGGTTTGCAACGGATGGACCGCCCACAACACGCTGATTAACCCACTCAGCGGGATGGCCCAATTTCCAAAACGCTCACGTATCGTCGGCAGCGCCAAGGCTCGTCGCATCGCTCCGAAAAGCGTGATCGCTGCCAACAGGTGAATGAGCGTGTTGACCAGGTGATAGCCCCACGGATTGCTTCCGCCCAACATCCAGTTGGCCGCAAAAGTCAGGTTCAACAATGGCCGCCCTGCGGTGGTGCCTTCCGGTGGCCGAAAGAGCGCTCCGACGTGCCAGTCCGCCACCGAAGGATTGGCCAGGATCGCGAGTTTGTCATCCAGGATGAACGGTCCGTGAAAGCTGTTGAGATAGCCGCCAGCGACTGCCGCGATTATGCCGGCGATCGCAGCCAGCGCGCTCCACGGGCCATCGACGCTTCGATCTCGACCAGCATTAACTAAGACCGTTTTCAACTGTGCCGAACGTTTGTTGCCGGAGCAGGCCGAAGCAAAATGTTTTCACTGCCCAACATGTTTGGCGGAGCCACCCATCACCGGTTCCAGCAGCACGGGGCCGCGGTCATTCCGTACGATCGGAAGGGTATCGCAGGGTCAGGTCGCGACCTGAGTCCCTATCGGCAGATCGGGAAATACTGATCTTCACTTCGCGCGAAGTCGCAGCGACTTCTTCGCTACTTCTCAATCGATGAACGCGCTTCCTTGCCGGCATTAATACGAACTTCCGTCGCCCGAAGCTCGTCGAGATGCCATTTCGGCGAATCGAAGGTCGCCTCATCGGCTATCAAGTCGGTCCACAATTCTTCGCGCGAAGCTTTTCCACCTTGGTCATAGACTTGAGGGAAAGTGCCGTCGGTATGAGGAGAGTTGTTAACGGATTTCGGCCCACGCAAGGCGCGCTCACTTCCTAACCTCGAAGCGAAACGGCACGAAGACTTCCTCCCCTCCCAGATTCACCTGGCTCCAGATCACGTATCTCCCCTCGCGAGGAATCGTGATCTTGAAATTCAAGGTCGGGTCCTTCGCATCGGGGCGCGCGGCGAGACCGGTTTCCATCGGATGAAGATGGGCGAAGCCGCTGCGCGCTTCGTCGAATGCGACAAGATGAGCGAAGGCTCCCATCACCGGTTCCATCGGCACGGGACCGCCGTCGCTTCGCACGATCGAAAATTTGAGATCTGCGGGTTGTCCCGCGCGGATCGCTGCAGTCGCGGGCGTGAGCAAAAACCGATAACCGTCGCGCTCAATCACCGGAAAATTCCCCGCCGTCACGGTGTCAGATCGTGTGATGTTCTCCTCGCCAGGTGGCACGATCACGTCCGCCGAGGCGTACAAACCGCGACCCGTTGCCGCCGGAGTGAAGTCGGCGAATACCCGATAAACCCCGTCGCGTCGCGGCGTGAAGGCGAAGGTCCATGCACCCGGTTTCCCCGCCGCTTCAGGATGGACGTGCTGATAATCGGTCAGCGTCGGATCAACGATCAGGAGGTGGAGCAGCTTCGTGTGCGCGACCACCAGGTCTTCCGGGGCGATCATTTTTCCCTTCGCGGTTTTCAGCGTGAGGGTGAACTCCGCTTCGCGTCCGGCGCGCAATGCGACGTCGCTTTGCAGCGTCATGGTCACGGGTGAAGCGACAGCGACGACCGGGATAAACTGCGGGTTCAGCGGATCACAGAAATCAATCGAGTTAGTCGCATTCACCCGAAAATCCATGTGGTTCAGATTCGTGCCGGTGGGCAGAAAGCGGAACACGACAAACACCGCGATCGCGCCAACGGAAATCAACGCGAATTGCCGCAACTGCCGGCGGTCGAGCGTGGGCACGGCGGTGCTCATGATTTCCGCATCTTGGCGACGAAATCTCCGGCCTCCCAAACACTGCTGTCTGCGCGATGGATGATCGTGCCATTCTCATCGATCAAGAGCGTCGTTAGCGTGTGCTTCAGCAGGTCATTCTCGAACTCCGCGATCACGCCAAACTGCGCGAGCAAGTCTTTGATCGCCTTATCCGGGCCCGTCAGGAAGGAGAAGTTTGCCGTATCGATCCCGCGGAGCTTCGCATACTCCTTCAAAATTGGCGGGGTGTCGTAAGTCGGATCAAGCGTGACGGAGATGAACTCGACGTTCGATACGCCGGCTTCCTTGGCGAGCTTCTGGGCCGAGACCATTTTCAATGTGGCCGCGGGGCACATCGTCGCGACCGGACAGCGCGTGAAAATGAAGTTCAACATCACCTTCTTCCCGCGGAATTGCGCGCTCTGCACCACCCGCCCTTCCTGATCGTAAAGCGCGAACACCGGCACGGTCTCTCCCACTTCGCGATACACATTCCTGCCCCGGCTGTGCGTATCCTGCCGCAAGACCCGCGCACCCGCCGTAATCGTGTCGTCCCCCGCCTTGTCGTTGGGCCAGATCTTCCCGAGCCGGAACACACTGTCAGGAGCGGGCGTCATCTCCGCGCGGATGCGCTGTCCCGGTTTCGCCGCCGCGAGATCGGCATCCGACACCACGAACTCCATCGTCATCGCCGGCATGTATCCCGGGATGTCCTCGTGTTTCACAATGAGAACTTTTCGCGGAGCATCGACCGAGAGGATTTCCCCGGTCAGCGGATAACTTCCCGTCGCGGCTGCGACACTCGGGTTGGCCTTCTCACCCGTGGACGCGGCATTCTCCGGGCGCGAGCATCCCACCACCATGAGCACCACCGACGCGACCACCGCATAAGTTTTCATCGCACAACGGATTCGCTGGACGACAACTTTGTCAAAGGGTTTGCGGATAACGACAGAGGGGCTTCTGCTGGCCACTCCTTCTGCTCATGCCAGCACTTCCGAATTCCGCCCGCACCCGTGCCCACAAACCCGCTCTCGCGATCTTCGCGGCCGTCGGCGGCGCGTGGGTGTTCGTGCTCGTGGCGCTGGGCGCATTTACCACGACGATTGGCGCCGGAATGGCTTTCGCGGATTGGCCGCTTTCGAATGGCTCGGTGAATCCCAAAGGTTGGCTGCAGGACATCGCGATGTTTGCGGAGCACTCGCACCGACTGAGCGGAACGCTGATGGGGATAATCACGATCACGCTCGCTGTCTGGCTGCAACGGACCGAAGCCCGCCCGTGGTTGCGGAAGCTGGGATGGTGGTCGCTCGCGATTGTCATCATCCAGGGAATCATCGGCGGTCAGCGGGTGACGCTCGATGCGTGGCATGTAGCCGGATTCGAGATGAGCATCGGCCAGATGCTCCGGATTCCTCACGGGATCCTCGCTCAGATCTACGTCTGCATGCTCATCGCCATCGCGGTGAGCCTTTCCCATCGGTGGATCGAAGGCCGGACTGCTCCCGTCAGCCAGGGCCTTCGCCAACTTGGTTTCATCTGCTGCTCCTTGATGTTGGTGCAGCTCATCATCGCCGTGACGATGCGGCACAACTACGCCGGACTGGCGATCCCGACCTTCCCCGCTTCCAATCCGGACGGAAGTTGGTGGCCCGCAATTTGGAACTTTCATGTCGCGATTCAGTTCGCTCATCGCGTGATGGCGGCGGTGCTTGCGATCGTGCTCGTCTGGTTCGCCCTGAAGATTTGGACCGAACGGGGAACGTCGCTCGCGATGCGTTGCGGCGCGTCGGTGCTCGTCGGCCTGCTCGGATTTCAGATCATGCTCGGGGCGCACATCATTTGGAGTCATCGCGCGGTCGCCGTGACCACGGGGCACGTGCTTGTTGGCGCGTGCACTTTGGCAACGACTTTCTGGCTGGTGTGGCTCGCACATCGCGACCTGATGGAGCAAAAGCCTTCCGCATGACCGAGACCGCCGCCGCGCCCAGTGCGAAATTTTCCGACTACCTCGAGCTGACCAAGCCGCGGCTCAGTCTGCTTTCCGTGCTCACGGCCCTGGTCGGTTACGCGGCGGCGAAACCAGCGCAGGATATCCCGCGGCTGGTGATGGTGGCCCTGGGCACCTCGTTGGCGGCGGGTGGCGTGGCGGCGCTCAACCAATGGCTCGAGAGCGACACCGACGCGCGCATGAAGCGGACGGCGGATCGCCCGATCCCCGCCGGAAAAGTGACCACGGGCTCGGCGTTCGTCCTGGGCTGGTTGATGTGCATCGCGTCGCTGTTTTTGCTCTTCGCGCGGGTCAACTACCTCTCGGCCTTTTTCACGTTGCTCACGATCGTGTCGTATCTCGGCTGGTACACGCCGGCGAAAAAAACCTCGCGCTGGAGCACGGAAATCGGGGCGATCGCCGGAGCGTTTCCCCCGTTGATCGGCTGGGCGGCGGCGGAGGGCCGCATCTCCGCGCTCGGATGGATTCTTTTCGGGATCCTCTTTTTCTGGCAAATCCCGCACTTCATGGCGATCGCGTGGACGCATCGCCACGACTACTCGGCCGTGAGTTTCCCCATGCTGCCGGTGCGGGATGAGGCGGGCGGACGAGTGGCGATGTGGGCGCTGATCACCAGCGTGCTGCTCGTGATCACGAGCCTGCTTCCGCTGTTCTTCGGCATGGCGACCTCGATTTACGCGGCGGCGGCCATCGGCTCCGGCGGCTGGTTCGTGTGGCGGGCGATTGGTTTTGTCCGCAACGAATTTCGCGATCTGGCCGCGCGCCAGCTTTTTTTCACTTCAATCGCCTATCTTCCGGTGGTGCTCGGCGCGCTCGTGGTTGATCGGCTGTTTTTCTTTTCGCCCAAATGAGCGTGCAAGACATTCCGGCGCTCAACGCCACCCTCAACAGCGTCGCCACCGTGCTGCTCACGATCGGTTTCATCCTGATCAAGCAGGGCCGACGCGAAGCGCACCGGAAAATCATGACGGCGGCGTGCATCGTCTCGGCGATATTTCTGGTCGGATACGTCACTCACAAAGTCCTGGTTCGCGGCGTGCACACGCCCTTCGGCGGCATCGGCGCCATCCGCACTTTTTATTACACGATGCTGGTCTCACATATTTTCCTCGCGATCAGCATCGCGTACCTGGTGCCGCGAACCTTTCTCCTGGCGATCAAAGGCGACTTCGTGCGCCACCAGGCTTGGGCGAAATGGACTTTCCCCATTTGGTACTACGTCAGCATCACCGGCGTTCTCGTCTACTTTTTCCTCTACCAGTGGTTCCCGGCGGCGAAGGTGGCGTGAGTTGAGCCGCTCAGGAGCTACTCGATGAAATCGCCAGCGCCGCGGACGTCGAGGGAAGACAACAGCACCGAGGCTCAGGCGTAGTTGATGTTGTTGGTTAAACCCTG
>JBDSSU010000400.1:0-9167 GCA_039928635.1 Opitutaceae bacterium
CTCGCCGAGAGCGGTTCGGATGGCTCGGGCGGGACGCGTGCGCTCCCCGGACCAATCTGAACGTTAAGGTGCATCAGTTTCTGCCATTGCTCCGGGGATGTTTACTTGACGCGTTGCCCGAAGGCAGCCGCAACGATCTGCGAAAAAAACTGCGGTTGGAAAAGTGCCGCCGGCCCGAGGCGCGGTTCACACGGAATTTTCATTTGGGCCAAGACCTTTTTTGATGAGAGACGTCAAGCCGGAGTTGAATCGTAGACTTTTGCCACCACATTGCCGCACAGTGCCAGGAATCATTCCCCTTACCTCTGCGCTTAAACTGCGGTTTTCCCGCCTTGTTGCCGCCTCCCTGCTGAGCGGAGGCTTGGCAATGCCCGTGGCCCTTCGGGCGGCGCAGCTCAGCCCTGCTCTTGCAGGGGCGGAGTCAGAATTCCAGAAGGACATTAAGCCGTTTCTCGAGGAAAACTGCTTCAAGTGTCATGGCAACGGCAAGGCGAAGGGGGATTTCTCCCTTGAGCCCTTCAAGGATGCTCGGTCTTTGCACAAAGCTCCGGAAGCTTGGGACGATGTTCTGGAGATGCTCCGTCAACGGGAGATGCCTCCGGAGGATGAACCTCAGCCTTCGCAGCCAGACGTCGATAAGGTCGTCGCCTCGATTCAAAAAGTGCGCTCGACGGTGGAAGCCAACACGCCACCCAACGCCGGTCGGGTGACCATGCGCCGGCTGAACAAGACGGAATATAATAACACGATCCGCGACTTGCTGGGCGTGGATTTCCAGCCGGCAGAAGACTTCCCGGCCGACGACGTGGGTTACGGATTCGACAACATCGGTGACGTGCTGTCGGTCTCGCCCTTGCTCTTGGAGAAGTACTTATCCGCCACCGAATCAATTCTCGACCAAGCCATTGTCATCGTCCAACCCCCGAAACCCTCCAAGGCGACCGTGGGCGCGCTGCGCCTGCCTGCTTCGCTTTCGGACGGGGAGATCGGTGGACTCGCGTCGTTTGAGGAAGGTGATTACGTCGTCCGGGCCCGGCTCGGAACGAACCAAACGACCCGTGGGACGGCTCGCGCCGTGGTGAGGGTCGAGGGCAAGGATGTGAAAGAATTTGCGGTCAAGGCAACCACCCAGGATCCGGCGATGTTCGAAACCACCGTAAGGATGAAGGCGGGAACCCAGCGGTTGACGGTTGCCTACCTCAATCCGGTACGAGCCGCGGTGCAGAACGCCGGAAGTTCGATGCTTTATGTCCAGAGCATGGAGGTGGAGGGCCCGTTCAACCCCGCGCCACCGAAATATCCCGCAGTCCACACCCGGCTGATGTCCTACAAAGCCGGCCTGGTCCCTCGCGAAGCAGCGCAGGAAATCATCACCCGTTTCGCGACCAAGGCCTTTCGTCGTCCCCTGCGCCCGGGGGAAGTGGAGAAATCGCTCTCCTTCTTCGACGCATCACAGAAGCGGGGTGAGCAATTTGAGCTGGGCATTCGCGCGGCGCTTTATCGCGTGTTGATGTCGCCGGACTTTCTCTTCCGGGTGGAAATGGACCCGCCGGGAGTGAAGGAAGACACGAGTTATGCGGTGAACGAATTCGAACTCGCCAGCCGGCTCTCCTATTTTCTCTGGAACAGCATGCCGGATGATGAGTTGTTGGGCCTCGCTGGAAAAGGCCAGCTCCGGAAAAATCTGGTCAAGCAAGTCGAGCGGATGGTGAAGGACGGGAAATCAACCTCGTTTCTCCAAAATTTCTCCGAACAGTGGCTGACGTTACGAAAGCTCGACCTGATCTCGCCCGATCCGGTGATGTTTCCGGCCTACGATCATGACCTGAAGGAATCCATGATTCGCGAGAGCGTCCTGTTCTTCACCGCGATCGCGCGCGAAGACCGCAGCGTCCTGCAACTGCTCAATGCGGATTTCACTTTCGTCAACGAAGCGCTGGCCAAGCTTTACGGCGTCGAAGGCGTGACGGGCGATGCCTTCGTCCGCGTCAAAGCGCCGCCCAACCGGGGTGGAGTTCTGACGATGGCCAGTCTGCTCGCGCTCAATTCCAATGCGACCCGCACCTCCCCGGTGAAGCGCGGCAAGTTTATCCTGGAGGAGATCCTCAACGCCCCGCCGCCACCACCGCCGCCGGATGTGCCGGCCTTGGAAGAAGGAAAGCAGCTCTCCGGCACCCTGCGGCAGATCATGGAACAACACCGGGCGAATCCCACCTGCGCCTCATGCCATTCCAAGATGGATCCCCTCGGCTTTGCCTTCGAAAATTTCGACGCCATCGGTGCCTGGCGCGATAAGGACAGCGGGGGCTTTCCGATTGATGCCTCAGGCGTTTTGCCGGACGGAAAGTCGTTTAGCGGCGCGACCGGTTTGAAAGAGGTGCTCGATACCAAGAAGGAGTTATTCCTCCGCAGCGTGACCAACAAGATGCTCACCTACGCGCTGGGACGTGGTCTCGAATATTATGACCGGCCGGCGGCGGAACAGATCGTGACCGCGCTGACGAAGAACGAATATCGATTCTCCACGCTGGTGTTGGAGATCGTGAAAAGTGATCCCTTTCAGAAAAGAACCGCCACTGAAGAAAACTTATGAGCACGCTTCAAATACCACGCCGGACATTTTTGCGCGGGATGGGGACCACCATGGCCCTGCCCTTCTTGGAATCACTCCTGCCGCGTTCGGTGCGGGCATCATCGGCTGCCGCCAAACCACCCGTACGCATGGCCTGGGTCTATATTCCCCAGGGCGCCTACATGCCATTCTGGATGCCGAAAGCCGAGGCGACGACTGCGGACTACGAAATGAGCGAGTGCCTCCAGCCGATTGCGGAGCACCGCAAGGATCTGATCGTTTTCGGTGGTCTGGCGTGCGATAAAGCCCGCGCCAACGGCGACGGCGGCGGCGACCACGCTCGCGCGGGCGGCGCTTTCCTGACCGGTGCACAGCCCAAGAAAACCGCCGGCCTCAACATTCAGGCCGGTGTTTCTGCAGACCAATATGCAGCGGCTCACGTCGGGCAAAAGACCCGGTTCCCGTCGTTGGAAATGGCCATCGAAGGCTATCGCGGCAGCGGGAACTGCGACAGCGGTTATGCCTGTGTTTATGAGCACACCCTCTCATGGCGGGACGCCAACACTCCGCTTCCCAACGAAGTAAACCCCCGGTTGATTTTCGACCGTCTGTTCGCTGACAAGCCCAACGATCCAAACACCATCGCCAAAAACAAACTGCGGGCGAGCGTGCTGGATGCTGTCATGGCCGACGCGCGGGACCTCAACCGCAAACTGGGCGGCAACGACCGCCACAAACTCGATCAATACCTGACGAGCGTGCGTGAATTGGAACAGCAGATCACCCGTGCAGAGACCCTTTCTCCGCTGACGTTGCCCGACGATATTTCCCGGCCCGCCGGCGTGCCCGCGGACTTGACGGAGCACATCCGGCTGATGTCCGACTTGATGGTGCTCGCGTTCCAGACCGATGTGACGCGCATCTCCACCCTGATGCTGGGACGGGAAGGCAGTGAACAAAAATACCGCATGATGGGTGTGAACGAAGGGCACCACACCATCTCCCATCACCAGAACAAGCCCGAGAATCTCGCGAAGCTGAAACAGATCAGCATTTATCAAATGCAGCAGTTCGCCTACCTGCTCAAAAAAATGAAGTCGGTGAAGGAAGGCGACGGCACGTTGCTGGATAACACCATGTTGGTTTTCGGCAGCGCCATTGCGGATCCGAACCGGCACGCCCACGAAGAATTGCCGATGATCCTGGCAGGTCGCGCCGGTGGTTCGATCAACACCGGGCGTTTCATCCGCTACCCGGAAAACACGCCTCTGAATAATCTGTGGATGTCGATGCTCGAACGATTCGGCACCCCCGCAGAACGGATCGGTGACAGCACCGGCCCGTTGGGACAGCTTTCCTAATCCCTCCGCGAAGATTCTCCCTTGGCTCGGCGCGGCGTTCTGCGCCGAGCCATTTCGCTTTCGCCCCTTGATCCAATGAGACGCTTTTTCTACCTCCTCGGCTTGGTTGCAGCGGGGCTCGCCCCCTTGGCGGTTTCCGCGCAGCCGGCGAGCACATCGCCGGCGCCGACTCCCGCCACGCCCTCCGTCGCAGTTCCCGCGGAACCTCCTCCAGCGGACCCCACTGCTTCTCCCCCGGCAGGGGCGGGGCGCGGCGGCCGTGGGGGCCGTGGTGGCTTCGCGCCGCCTCCCGAGACGCCTCCGGCACCGATCGTCATGGTGGCAATGCCACAGTCGCCCGCCACGATGGAGCTGCTTCTTCCCGCCGGCGCGAAGGCGACGGTGGATGGCAAGGATGCCGGCGACCGGCGCTCGTTTGAGTTTGTCGAGTTTGACCTCAGCACCCAAGTGCGTCGCGTCGAGGTGAAGGTGAGCTACGCCGACGCGACAGAGGCCCAGAGATCAATCGAGCTGCGGGCAGGCTCGCAGGTGAAAGTGCCGCTCAGTATGGTGCCGGTCGATACCCCCACCACGGTCCTCACTGATTCGCCCGACCCGGTGCTCTGGGCTGAGTTCAGTCCCAACGGCCGCCAACTCGTAACGTCCTCCGAGAAAGGCAATGTGGTGCTCTGGGATATGAAGACGGGCCGCGTCCTCCGGAATTTCACCGGCCACTCCGCTGATGTGTTTACCGGCACGTTCAGCGCGGACGGCGAGCGTCTGCTGACTGCCTCCGGCGACATGTCGGCCATTCTCTGGAATGTGCGCACGGGAAAAGTGATTCGACGCTTCAAGGCCCACACCGCCGCCGTCACCGCGGCCTTCTTCAGTTCGGACGAAAAGAAAATTGTGACCGCTTCCGCCGACAAGACCGCCATTCTTTGGGATGCGGAGACCGGCGTGCAGCTCCGCACGTTTGCCGGCCACACCGACGAAGTCGTCGCCGTCGCCATCAGCCCCGACAGCAAGCTGGTGGTGACCGGTTCCACCGACAAGTCCCTGATTTTTTGGAATACGGAGAACGGCGAGAAGCCCTTTACGTTCCGAACGCAGGACACCGTATCCGGGCTCGAATTTTCTCCGGACGGCAAATACCTCGGCTCCTCGAATTTTTCGAACGTGGCAACGATCTATGAGGTCGCCACCGGCAAAAGCCTCGGGGGCACACGGCGCAACAATCTCGATCTTAATGCCATCGGCTTCACTCCGGATGGGCGGCGGTTCTACACCGCGGGCAAGGATGCGGTCGCCCGTTTGTGGGATACCGCCACGCGTCAGATGGTCCGTGAATTTAACGGGCACGGGAGCGACATCCACTCGGTCCGGCCCAGCCGGGATGGAACCATGCTCGTCACCGCATCGCGGGATGGTACGGTGCGCCTCTTTGATAATGCGACGGGGATGGAAGTCGCCTCCCTGACGAGTACCCATGGGGGGAAAAACTGGGCGGTGGTTTCGCCCGACGGATTGTACGACGGCTCGGAAACGGGCCGCCGGATGATCGGCTACCGTTTCTCCACGAAACTGCCAGGCGCGGTTGTCGATCAGTTTTTCAACGAGTTTTATCACCCCGGCCTGCTGGCGGAAATTATGCAGGGCGATCGTCCGACGGCGTCGAAGCAGCTGGGTAAACGCCTGCCGCCGGTCGTCAAGATTGTCGGTCCCAAGGTGCGTTCAACCGACGACGGGCAGATCGTGGTGACAGTAGAGGCGGCGGACCAGGGCGGTGGCGTTTCCGCCCCCCAGATTTTCAACAACGGGGCTCGCCTCGCGGTTGACCCCGAAACGACCCGGGAGGGCGACATTGTCCGCTATGCGTTCAAGCTCACTCTCGCCGGCGGCAGTAACCAGATCCGGGTCACCGCCGCGTCGGACGACGGTTCGTGGGAGGCGATTCCGGCGGAAATTGAGTTGAGTTCCTCACTCTATCCCCGCCGCAAAAGCCGTCTGTTCGTGGTGGCCGTCGACATCAGCGAATACGCTGACAAAAAGTTGAATTCGGGTCAGGTGGGCGGCGATGCCAAAGCGCTGGCGGATCTTCTGCAGAAGCGCAGCGCCCCGCTCTACGACCGCGTGGACATCGTCCCGGTTTTTGGGAAGGACGCCACCCGCGCCCGGATCAAGGACACGTTGCTCGATGTCGCGAGCATCAGCCAGCCGCACGACACCGTGATGCTCGTCCTGAGCGGCCGCGGAACGATGCTGGGCAGTCACCTCTATTTTGCGCCCCAGGATTTCCGTTCGGGGCAAGCCGGATGGGAAAATGATTTTCGGACGCAAGCTTTGGATGCCGATGAACTCGCCGCGATGCTTGGTTCAGCCAGGGCATTGAACCGTGTCTTGATCGTCGATACGTCCGATCCCTCGGTCGCCGCTGCGCGCGACCAGCAAGAGCCTTCGGACTTTGCCTTGCGGGCAGCCGTCGAACGCTGGTCCCGGTCACAGGGCGTGTATGCGATCGCCGCCTGCGCCCCGGTCTCGGTTAAGACCACCGGGCAGACCTCGCCCGGCGTGCTCGCTGGCTTGCTCCTCGAAGCGGCCGGCGGCAGCCCCGGCTCCGGTGCGCCTCGCGACTCCAGTGGAGTCCTCGGGGTGATGGAATGGTTTAACTTGGCGGCGGAGCGCTCCGGGCCGCTGTTGGAAAGACTCGGCTTTGATTCCCAGCTCTTGCAGCAGAGCACCAAGCCGAAAGGCTTTCCGCTTCTCGCCGTGGCCAAGTAGGGGCTCGACCCCGAGGTCCCGCCCGAGCGCATCCGGCGAACCCGGTTGCAACCCCGCGGGCCCAAGCGTGCGAGAAGTCGAACCGTTAATCGAACCACTCGTCGTGCGGATCGAACGCGGGCACGGGAACGTTGACGATTTTCATCCGGCCAACCGCGCGGTGACGGCACCCCGGTTTGATTAAAATGGAGGTGAGGGGCTTGACGGGCACCCGGGCGCCATCGAGTTCCATGAAGCATTCACCCTCGGTTTCGAGGATCAGGTAAATCTCCGTCAGCTTTTTGTGGTAGTGCGTCCGTGCGTCGACGCTGATATCGACGTAGTGAATCGTCGCGACGGGATTGTCAGGCGTGACGAAGGCCCGCCGTGTTTCTCCACAAGGGCAGGTTTGCGGAGGGATGGAGGTGAGATCAGCGACGACGTAGTTCATCGCCGCGTTGTGGGCCGGCAGACGGCGCTTCGCAATCCCGTTTGATTTGAAAGCGTCGACCGGAGGTCCCCGACGATTCAGCAGGTCCCACACGACCCGGCGAGAATTGCCACCGGGTTTGTTTCGACCGCGGGAGCGTTGGCGAGCGAAGGGCGCGATTTGAACCCCGCCGCAAACGAATAAAGACTGACTCTGCTCTCACGCGTCTCCAGCCCCTTGTTGTCCCCATTTCCCCCCACGCCTTCAGGAAAGTCCACTTTTCCGAACCCGCTTTAACTCATGAAAATTTCGATCCCCGCCGTTTGCACCTTCATGCTCTGTCGCTTGGGCGTGGCATTAGCTCCGCTCTTCGGCGCCGATTCTGCCACGCTTGGAGCGGTCGCGGCGCCGGGGGCGCCGGGCGTCGATCCGGCGGATCTCGTCGCCCATTATCGCGGAGGGCCGGCCACCCCCGCCGACTTTGCCGAAATGGCGAAACTCGCTGAACTACCGCTGCTCGCGCCCGACGGCGAAGGGCTTGGCGTCGGCACCGGATGGCGCTGGGATGCCCCCACCGGCGGTGCCGATGCGCGGCTGGTCACGCATCTGTCCAAAAGCGGCCGGATCGTCGAACTCGACACCGTCCGCGCTGACAAAGCCGATCCGGTCGAGGCCGTCAGTATCCCAATCTGGATGCTCGACGGCGATGCCTGGGCGGTGGTGCCGCTAACGCATCTCGATCGTTTACAGGGCGCGATCGTGCTGGCGCGCCCGCCACTCGACCGCCCGCTCGACTGGGAAGATTTCGACCTGCTGCGCATCGCCGGGCGGCACGTTGCGAGCTATCTCGCCGAAGCCAGGGCACAGGACGCGCTGGCCGAGGCCGAGCGCTTCGATGAATTCAACCGCCGCTTTGCCTTCATTCTGCACGACATCAAGAATCTGGTCAGCCAGCTGACGCTCGTCGCCCGCAATGCCGAGCGTCATGCCGACAATCCCGACTTTCGCGCCGACATGATCGCGACATTGCAGGACTCGGCGGCACGTATGAACGACTTGCTCGCCCGGCTATCGCAGCAACACCGCGCCCGTGCCGAGGTTCTGCGCCCGGTCGACCTGCTGCCGCTGGCCGAGACGGTCGCACGCGGGAAACGCGTACAGCATCCCGTCGTCGTGATCGGCCCCAAGGCCCTGTTCGCCCAGGCGGACCCCGCGCGCGTCGAACAAGTGCTTGGCCATCTCGTGCAGAACGCAATCGACGCCAGTCCGCCTGCGGAACCGGTCACGATCGCAGCGTCGTCGACGGATGCTACGGTGTCGCTCACGGTGATCGACCAGGGCTGCGGGATGAGCCCGGCCTTTGTGCGCGACCAATTGTTCAAGCCGTTCGTCTCGACCAAGCCCGGCGGCTTCGGCATCGGCGCGTTCGAGGCGAAGCAACTTGCCGAGGCGATGGGCGGCAGCGTCGCCGTCGACAGCCGCGAAGGCGTCGGCACCAGCTTTTGCCTTACCTTGCCGACCGCGCACGCGCGCACCCTGGAACAAGCCGCATGACCGACAAACCCAAGCTGCTGATCGTCGAGGATGATTTGGGCCTCCAGCGCCAGCTCCGCTGGGCGTATGAAGGGTATGAGGTGCTGACCGCGATCGACCGAGCGACCGCGCTCGATGCGGTGCGCGCGGCGGAGCCCGCCGTGGTGACGCTCGACCTCGGCCTGCCGCCCGACGCGGACGGCACCAGCGAAGGGTTCGCCACGCTCGCCGAAATCCTGCGCTTGAAACCCGATACCAAGGTGATCGTCGCCTCGGGCCACGGCGCGCGAGAGAGCGCGTTGCAGGCGATTGCCGATGGCGCATGGGATTTTTACGCCAAGCCGATCGACATTGATGCGCTTGGCCTGATCGTCGCGCGTGCGTTCCACGTCCATGCGCTGGAAGCGGAGAATCGCCGCCTCGCCACGCGCGCGACGGGCACCGCGCTGGGCGGAATGATCACCGCCAGCCCGGAAATGCTGAAGGTCACCCGCACGATCGAACGCGTGGCGGGGGCCGATGTTTCGGTCAT
>JBDSSU010000401.1:0-4686 GCA_039928635.1 Opitutaceae bacterium
CGGCCCCAAGTTCGGCACCGTTTCAAAACAAGCGGTCAACAACGCCGTCAAAGCCTGCCGCCGCCGGGGCGATGCCGACTGGTTGATCATCCTCGGCTTCAGTTTCGAGAGCGATATCGAGAGCAAGGCCGTCACGACCAGCCAGGGCCAGTTTCAGGTCACCAAGGTGCGCATGCACGACGACCTGTTGCAGGAGGGCTTGCTCAAGAAGGACAAGAAAGCCGCCAGCTTCGTCACCATCGGCGAGCCGGACATTGAACTTCATCTGGCCATTGCCGAACCCGGCCCCAAAGGCGAAGGCGCGGGAACCTGGGGCCAAGTCGAAATCAAAGGTCTCGATATCTACGACCCCATCAAGGACGAGGTGAAGAGCCGCGACGTCCACGACATCGCCTACTGGATGGTCGATACGGATTACGACGGCTCGAACTTCATCGTCCGCCAGGCCTTCTTCTGCGGCGGCGACAAGGACGAGTTCGCCGCCTGGAAAAAAGGCCTCGAGAACCTCGCGCTGCTCGGCGCGAAGAAGAAGGCGGAGAAAACCCTCAAAATCGAAATCGACGAAGAAGCGTTTGCCCGACTCTACGGCCACCAGTCGCACCCGTTCCCCGTGAAGCCAGGCCAGCAAATCGCCGTCCGCGTCATCAGCCAGTTCGGCGAAGAAACCACCAAGGTGCTGGGCGCAGAATGATGGACCCGCCCGCGCGCATCCACACGGTCTGAAACGAACCGTCGCCCTGGGCCTGGATGTCGCCGCCGTCCATCGGACAGGCATTCAACGTCCATGAGCCGAGCCCTGTTTCTTCGCTGTAGAAAATGTCTTCGACCCCATCGCGCGCGTCGCCATCCAAAGGTGGCGTCGAGAATTTCGCCGAGTTGAAACGGGCGCTCGGCAAACTGCCCGGCCAGTTCACGCAGCTCCTGAGAACACCTCACGCCCGGCTCCACCGCCCCCAGCGGCCAGCCGCCTGCCTTCAGGCGGTATGGCGCGGAGTTTGTTTCGAGTTTGCGGAAGCGAAGCGGTGTCGGCCGTGTCGCAGCCATTTCTCTGTTTCCACCACCGCGAACACGAAGACCGCGACACCGATGATCCGCAGCCACGAAGCCCCGCTGATGGGTGCAGTGTGGAAAAGTTTGTTCATCACCGGGGCGTAGGTGAAGAGCAGTTGCGCCGCGAGCATCCCGAGGGCTCCGGCGAGCGCCCAGCGGTTTTTGAACAGCCCAATGGCGAACACCGAGTGAGTCAGCGAGCGGCAGTTGAACAGGTAAACCGCCTCGATGAGCACGATGACATTCACCACCGTGGTTCGCGCTGCCGGCAGTCCGACTTGTTCGATCCGCAGTTCCCAAAGAAACAGGCCCAGGCCGCCACCCACCATGATGAGCGACACCAGTCCGGTGCGCATCAGGAGCGGAAACGTCAGCAATGGCTGCTTCGGATTCCGCGGCGGGCGGAGCATCAGGTCGGTCTCCTTCGCTTCGAACGTCAGCGGCAGGCCGAGCACCGTGTCGGTGAGGTTGATCCAGAGCAGTTGCAACGGCAGCGCGGGCAAAGGCAGGCCGAGGAAAATCGCGGTGATGAGCAAGAGCGCCTCGCCGAGGTTGGTGGGCAAAATCCACACAATGAACTTCGTGAGATTGTCGAACACGCCGCGGCCCTCCTCGACCGCGGCCTCGATGCTCGCGAAATTGTCGTCCATTAAAACCATCGCGGCGGCGCCTTTCGCGACGTCGGTGCCGCTGATGCCCATCGCCACGCCGATGTCGGCCTGCTTGAGCGCGGGGGCGTCGTTCACGCCGTCGCCCGTCATCGCGACGACGTGGCCGCGCGACTGGAGCGCGCGGACGAGGCGGAGTTTTTGTTCGGGCGCGACGCGGGCGAAAACGGCGGTGCGCTCGGCAATGTCCAGGAGCTCTGCGTCGGGGATTTTTTCCAGTTCGCGTCCGGCGAGAGCGACAAGTTTCCCATGCTCCTCGCGGCCCTTCAGACCGATTTGAACGGCGATCGCGCGGGCCGTCACGAGATGGTCTCCGGTGATCATCTTCACGGCGATGCCGGCTTCCTGACAGCGACGGACGGCGGCGATCGCTTCCGGGCGCGGCGGATCGATCATGCCTTGGAGGCCAATGAAGGTAAGGTCCGCCGCGACGTGACTGGGTTCGAACTTCGCGTGATGGGAATCCACGTGGCGCCGGACGAACGCGAGGACGCGCAGCCCGCGCGCGGCCATCTGGTTGACGGCGTGGTGGACGGTTTCCTGGTTGAGCGGGGCCGGCTGGCCGCGTTGATCGAGCGTGTCGGCACAGCGTTCGAGGAGGCGCTCCACGGCGCCGACCTGGTAAATCACCCGGCCTGCACGCGCGTCGTGAAGCGTGGCGCGGAACATCTGTTCGGAGGCGAAAGGAATCATGTCGAGGCGCGGGAATTCTTTGCGCGTATCGGCTTCAATTAGACCGCCCTTGCTGGCGGCGACGAGCATCGCGGCTTCCGTGGGATCACCCTGCACTTTGAGGCGGCCACCTTCGTCGCGCCCGAGTTGGGCGTCGTTGCAGAGCAGGCCCGCGCGCAGGCATTCGGCGAGCGCCGGATGGTCGGCGACGTCGACCCGCGCGCCGGCGATTTTGATTTCACCCTTCGGCTCGTAGCCCCCGCCAGTGACTTCGAATAATTTTCCGCCTGCGAAAATCTCGCGCACGGTCATCTGGTTTTCGGTGAGCGTGCCGGTTTTGTCGGAGCAGATGACCGTCGTGCTGCCAAGCGTTTCGACGGCGGGGAGTTTGCGGATGATGGCTTTTCGTTTCGCCATGCGCGACACGCCGATGGCCAGCACGACCGTCACGGCGGCGGGCAGCCCCTCGGGAATCGCCCCGACCGCCAGTGCGACGGCGGCCATGAACATCTCGCCGGCTTTTTCCCCGCGCGCGACGCCGACGATAAACGCGGTCGCCGCGAGTCCAAGGACGACCCAGAGCACCAGCCGGCTGAACTGCGCGATTTTTTTGGTGAGCGGCGTGGAGAGTTCCGTGGCCGAGGAAATGAGCCGGGCGATGTTGCCGGTTTCGGTGCGGTCACCGGTCGCCCAGACGACAGCCTCCGCCTCGCCGGCGGTGACGAGCGTGCCGGCGAAGGCCAGATTGCGGCGGTCCGCGAGAACCGTGTCGAGAGCCAGCGCGGCGGTGTGCTTGTGCGCGGGCACGGACTCGCCGGTGAGGGCGGATTCATCGATTTGCAGACTCTTCATTTCAACCAACCGCAGGTCGGCGGGCACGCGGTCGCCGGCTTGAAGCAGCACGACGTCGCCCGGGACCAGTCCCTCGGAGTGGACGCGCTGGGTGCGACCGTCGCGGCGCACGTTGATCTCGGTGACGACCATGCGAGCGAGGGCCTCGATCGCCTTCTCGGCCTTGGCTTCCTGAAGAAAACCAAAAATGGCGTTGATGATAACCACGCCGAGGATGACCGATGAATCGATCCACTCGCCGAGAAACGCCGTCACACCGACGGCGGCGATGAGGATGTAAACGAGCGGCTGGTTGAACTGCTTGAGAAACTTGAGCCACGCGGGCGTGCCGCGCCGGGCGGTGACGCGATTTGAGCCGAATTCTTTTTGCCGCCGCGCCACCTCATCGGCGGCGAGGCCGGTCGCCACGTCGACGCCGAGCAACCGCAAGACCTCGGCGGAGTGGACCTGATGCCAGGACTTTGGCGCGGAGTGGCTCATTTCAATCCTTCAGCCGCATACCGCGTGAGCATCGGGGGCACATTGAGCGCCTCATGGTCGTCGTTTGGCTCGTGGCGTTTATTTGTGTTCATGGGTTCTGGATGAGTTCGACCCAATCAATAGGTCGCCCCAATCAAAGCGCCGACTCCGGCCGTCAAGGCCATCGCCAGTGCGCCCCAAAAAGTCACGCGGGCAACGGAACTCCACCTCGGTGAGCCTCCGACGCGTGCCGCCAGAAAACCCAGCAGGGCGAGGAACAAAAGAGAGCTGCCGGAAACGGTCCAGAGCAAGGCAGCCCGGGGCACGACGAGAACCAACAGGAGCGGCAGGGCCCGCACCCACGGCGAAAGTGCCCGCCGAAGCGAAGGCGGCCTGCACCGGCCGCGCACTCAGTGGGTCGGAGATGCCCAGTTCGTCGCGGGCATGGGCGCCGAGTGCGTCCTTGGCCATCGATTGACTGGCGACTTGGCTGGCCAGCGCGGCGTCGAGTCCGCGCGCGACGTAGATGGCGGTCAGTTCGGCGTGTTCATTTTTGCCATCGGTGGCTAACTCGCCACTCTCCCGTTCCAAATCGGCTCGCTCGGTATCGGCTTGGGAACTGACAGAAACGTATTCGCCCGCGGCCATCGACATGGCACAAGCCACCATACCGGCCGGGCCAGCGACCAGCACGCTGCTGCGACTGGATTCCGCCGCGGCCACTCCGACGATCAAACTGGCGGTGGAAACGATGCCGTCGTTGGCACCGAGGACGGCGGCGCGCAGCCAGCCGACGCGATAGGTGCGGTGGTATTCGGAGTGATTCATCGGCGAATCACCTCAGGCGTTGGAAAAATCATTTCGCCGCCTCGATGATGGCGATGGTGTCTTTCTCGACCTGTTCGGCGATGATCTTCAATTTTTCCGACTTCGAGAGAGATGCCAGCAGCACCGTGGGCCGCACCATGCCGATCAAGGTTTTGCC
>JBDSSU010000402.1:0-6891 GCA_039928635.1 Opitutaceae bacterium
GTTTTCACCTATTCGATTGGGAATTTCCCGACATTGCGCTGCTTGGAAATGATCCGGAACGACGCTGCCTATCATGGCGCGAATGTTAAGGTCGTCTCCGTGGGTGGTGGATTCAGCTACGGACAGCTGGGAATCTCCCACCACGCGACGGAAGATCTTGCGATCATGCGTTCCCTGCCGGAGGTGACCTGTTTTTCACCCACCAGTTTGTGGGAAGCTGGCCAAGCGACGTTGGCTGCGGCCAAAACCCCCGGCACCTGCTTTCTTCGACTAGACAAAGACAAAGGGCCCGACGGTCCCCTGGAAGAAACCTTCGTTCTGGGCCGACCGCGGCTGCTTCGTCGTGGCAGCGACGTCGCGTTTGTAGTCACCGGCGGGATTCTCTCTGAAGTTGTAGAAGCCGCAGACGCCCTTGTGGCCCGCGGAATCACGGCGAGCATCTACACCGTACACACCATCAAGCCACTCGACCCGGCTCGCTTGATTCAGGCAGCACAGCAGCACCGCGCCCTCGTGACGGTCGAAGAACACAGCATCCACGGCGGCCTGGCAGGAGCAGTCCTCGAAGTACTCGCTGACTCGAGTGCGGTTCCCGGCAGGTTTCTCCGCATCGGCTTGAACGGCTGTTTCTCGAGCATTGTTGGAACGCAAACTTACCTTCGATCGGCCTATGCGATGGATGCGAAGAGCATCGCTGATCGTACGCTCTCCCTTCTCTCTGGCTAAGGAGATTGCCACCCAGGACATTAACGGCCCCTCATCACGTGACCCACCTCTCGACCAGGAAAATCGTCCGGCATGCTTTCCTGTTCGTAGCGTACTCCATTGGGCTCAGCGCTTCTCTCTATCTGGCATTCCAACTCCGCTTCGATTTCGAGGTGGGCGCAGAATACCTAGTATACTGGAAACTGATCCTCATTTGCGTCGTGGGAACAAAGCTCGTGCTTTTAGTTTTGTTCGGCCAATTCGGCAGCCTGCTGAGCTACTTCGGGCTCCACGATCTCGGAAAGATTCTGGTCGCAACTGCGGTGAGCGCGATGGTCAGTTTGGTGGTTTTCTACCGTGCAGGGGTGCCTTACGCTGCGCCGCGGGCCGTTATCCTCACCGACTTCCTCATCTCCTTCTTGTTGTTGTGCGGCATCCGACTGTCGCTTCGGCTAATTCGCGAAGGGTATTTTCAAAGAGAGAACAGCACCCATCGGAAAGTCGCCATCATCGGAGCCGGCGATGTGGGCGCGGCGCTCTCACGTGAAGTGCGGCTCCGTCCCGGCCTGGCGATGAAGCCGATTGCGTTTTTCGACGACGATTCCGTCAAGTGGGGAACGACTATCCATGGGGTTGCCGTACAAGGCGCGCCAGAAACCATCCCCGAGTACCTCAAACGGGAGAAAGTTGACGAGATCATCATCGCGATGCCGAACGCCAAGGGCCGGCGAGTTAGGGAGATCGTGAGTTTGTTGAATCAGCATCACCTCAGGTTTGCGATTGTCCCTTCTTATGAACAGCTGATGAGTGGCAAGGTCAGGATCTCCCAAATCAGGCCGGTGGAGATCGAAGATCTGCTTGGTCGCCCCGTCATCAACCTGTCTGCCGACCGTATTCGCGAACTGATCCAGGCAGAAACCGTGATGGTCACTGGTGGCGGCGGAAGCATTGGGAGTGAACTTTGTAGGCAGATCGCTACTTATCGCCCGAAACGTTTGCTCGTGGTGGAGCGTTGCGAGTTCCTTCTGTTTCAGATCGAGCAGGAACTGCTCGGGATGGGACTCGGAGCTGAGTTGGTGCCGCTCGTGGCCGACCTGCTCGATGGAACGCGCATGAGCACATTGATGGAACGCTTCAGGCCCGCCGTAGTCTTCCACGCTGCGGCCCACAAACACGTGCCGATGATGGAAGCGCAGCCCGCCGAGGCGATTCGCAATAATGTGCTGGGCACGTGCCAGCTTGCCAACCTTGCCCTTAAATTTGGTGTGCAGCGTTTCGTCCTGATCTCGACGGATAAAGCGATCAATCCGACCAATGTCATGGGTGCCACAAAGCGTATCGCGGAACTCTACGTCCAAGCGCTTCAGCGAACGTCGACTCGGACCAAATTTATGGCCGTTCGCTTCGGAAACGTGCTTGGTTCATCTGGCAGCGTTATCCCGACGTTTAAGCGACAGATTGCGACAGGAGGGCCAATCACGGTCACTCACCCCGAAGTCACGCGATATTTCATGACGGTCAGTGAGGCGGTCGGGCTCGTCCTGCAAAGTGCCACCTTGGGAAACGGAGGCGAAATCTTCGTGCTCGATATGGGAGAACCCATGAAGATCGTCGATCTGGCCAAACAGCTCATTGAGCTCAGCGGCTTGACGCCCGATGCGGATATCGAAATCAGGTTTGTGGGACTTCGGCCGGGCGAAAAACTATACGAAGAGTTGAATCATAACACCGAGAATATGCTGCAGACAGAACACGCGCGCATCATGCGCTTCGTCAGCGAGCCGCGTACGCTCGAAGTACTGAAGCTGCAGATCGACGAGTTGGTAGTGCAAAGTGGAATGTTGGATGCCGCCGAAATAAAGTCAGCCCTCCAAGGTATCGTGCCCGAATACCAGCCTTACCTCGCCGCGATCTGACTTGGGTAGCTTACCCCAAGATTAACCTCTTGCCTGTCCAAGGACCCCTCCGCTGTTTTCTTATCTATGGATTCCGCCCAACATCCCGTCCCTGAAGATAAGGACGAAAGCATCAGTCTCCGTGATCTGCTGGTTCCCCTTGCGCGAGGCCTGCGCCAGATTGTCGGCCTGGCGTTGCTCGGGCTGGTAATCGCGGCCGTCGGCTCGTTCCTCGCGGCGATGTTCCGGCCAATCACAACATCCACTCGTGTGGTGTTTTCTTTTCCGGGATTTGAGCGGGGCGAATATCCAGACCGATCCAAATTCCAATCTGACGATCTGCGGGCGCCTTCCATCATCGGCGAGGCGCTCAAGCGTCAAAAACTGGATACTTCGATCGCGTTTCAGAGCAAAATCCGCGGTGGCCTCGGGATCGAGGGAGTCATCCCGGCGAACATCGTCAAAGAACGAGATCGAATCCGGCTGTCGGGACAAACCCCTCCTCCCTATATCCCGGATGAGTATGTCGTCACCTTGTCTCTGCCACGCTCCAGCCTCTTGAACGACGCGCAGCGGAATTCGCTCCTAAACGAGATTGTCAGCGTGTACCGGGAGAAATTCAACGACACCTATGCGGATGTGCCGGAGCCCTTCGGGAACGCTTTTACAACGTTGCGCCAGGCGGACTTTCCGGAATACCAGCTCATTCTCGATAAAGAAATCGAAAGTATTTCCAGCTATTTGGAACAGCTCCTCCTCCAGACCGGAAAGGAACGAGACGAAACAAAACGGGTGGAACGTCAGCGATCTTTTCGTTCACCCACGACGAACTTATCGTTCAAGGATCTGCTGGAGCAGACGCAATTGTTCGCCCAAATCAGGCTGAATGAAACCTTGGGTCTCATTTATCAGAATGGACTTTCCCGGGATCGGAGCACCGCCTTGGTCAAAATGGATTATTATCTGCGCGTCTTGGACCATCAGGAACGCCGGGCCTCCGAAGAGGAAAGTCTCGTTCGGGGCTTGCTCACCCAATCGCAAGAGCGCAGCCAGAACTATGTGCTCGGGATAAAATCCCAAGCCGCCAGTCCAAGGAGCGACGGGCCCATTCTTGACCAAGGGTTGGTGGACTCGCTCTTGGCGAACGACGCCTATAACTTTCTAGTACGTCAAACCCTGCAAGCGGGTCTGCGCGTAAAGCAGATTCAATCCGAGAAAGCTCGGCTCATGCAATTACGCGAAAACATGAAGTCTTTCTTAGGGCGCGAGATCGTTGACCAAGTGCAACTCTTCGCCCGTGTTAACAAATCACTCACTGACTTGGAGACGTCGTATCAGCAGCTCATCACAAATATCCGCAATACTCATGCTGATTTCGCCCGCCAGCAGTATGGCGACGCAATTCGGTTAAGCGCTGAAATTCAAACCGAAGGTGTGCTGAAATCTTTGGCCATCGCAGGTTTCGTCGGCGCCCTCCTCGGCGCGGGGCTCGGCGCGGCGTTCGCGTTTCTCGGTGCCGTGGGCCGTAAACAAGCCTAGCATAAGATGGGTGTCGCGGTGGCTCGTGGAACGCGAGGCATCATTGGAAGAGGGGTCATGGGCAGCGTCCAATGACACGATTTGAATCACTTTCGCGGACTTACCCCTCCATCAATCAAACCCATATTCGGCAGAATGTCGCAGACCTCCAATGAACGTCCGGTCTGCAAAATGTTTCGGCCTTCCCTGAAGCGCAGCTTTGTTACCGTAGGCCTCGCGTTAGCGCTGTTTTTCCTGCCGCAGGACGTTCCTCTCCAGTACTACCCACTCGAATCCGTGGGCGATGATCCGCTCTATCTTCAGATTACATGTGCGGTCGACAAATCAGGCGATGCCCAGATTTTTTATAACACGTCTGCCGGCATCAACCCGCAGGAGTCCATCTACTGGCCACTTTCTCCCACCGAGCACGCCTATACCTACACTTTTCCTTTGCCCGACGCGCCGATCGGAGAATTGCGGCTGGATCCTGTAAGCGGCGGCGGTGCGCTTATCATCCGGCAGATGCGCATCATTGATCGACGCGGCACGCAAATCCAGCGTTTCACCAAGGATCAGTTCATCCCGCTTCACGAAATTTCGAGCATCTCGCCGGCTCCAGACGGCTGGACCATCGTATCAGAGCCGAATGCCACTGATCCTTACGCGCGGATTGATCTTTACTCTCCCCTCGTGGCGAAAGGCCTCAACCATCGGAACTTTCTCCGTTGCCTCTATTCCTGGAGCTACCTCGGCCTCATGCTTTGGATCCTGCTGCTCGCCGTGCTGTTTACTTTTTACCGCCCGCGCGGGTGGAAAGATCTGGTCTCACACGTTTCGTTCATGGCCTTGATCGCGCTCTTGTTTTCCGCGGTCGGAAATCGCGGCTTGATCAAAAACTCCTTCCACTACTCGCGCTTCGTGCCCGCCGCAACAAAGCCTGGTTTCCAACTCGAAATCGATCTGCGCATCGATCATCCCGCTTACGCGCAGCTGTTTTGGGACCGCGGTCAGGGCTTCAACGAAAGCGATAGCGTCCGCCGAGATTACGAGACGCACCCCAACCTCCAAACACTTCGGTTCCCGCTGCCTGCGGGCCCGCTGAAGGCACTTCGTTTCGATCCCCTCGACGGTGAAGCACAGATCGATCTTCGGGAAATTCGAGTGATCGATGCCGGCAACCGAACTCGCGCGACGGTCCCTTTGGATTCCCTCCAGTTCCATCAAGATATTCTCTCCCACGCCCTTCATCGCGACACGATGGAAACGCTCGAAATCAAAACTCAACCCGGCCGCAAGGACCCCATCCTAATGTTCGATTCGACCACGATCACGGAGATCAACCGGGTGCTGCAGGAAACACCCACCCGATAGCTGCCATCACGACTAAGTTCCGGCTGGCGCGACGTCCACGGTGCCACTTCTCTGCCTTAGCTCATGCCTCCCCTTTCCTCGTTGCCGGCCAGCTCAACTTCAGTGGTTAGCCTGCAGGGCGTGTCGAAAAGCTACGTGATTTGGGATGATCCTTCGGCGCGGCTCTGGGCCGCCCTCAAGCAGATGTTCATCGGGCGGAACGCGAGCAATCAAGCGCGTCGATTCACCGCGGTGCAAAGCGTCTCCCTCGAAATCAATCGCGGCGAATGCCTGGGGATTATCGGACGCAATGGCGCCGGAAAAAGCACGCTGTTGCAAATTATCGCCGGCACCACCCGTCCAAGTTCCGGCGAGATTCGGGTGGAGGGGCGGGTCGCTGCGCTCCTCGAGCTCGGCAGCGGCTTTAACCCCGACTTCACGGGCCGCGAAAATATTCATCTGAATGCCGCGATCCTCGGGCTCACCCCCGCGGAAATTGCCGCCAAGTTCGATCGCATCGTCGCCTACTCGGGAATTGAGGAATTCATCGACCGCCCCGTCCGCACCTATTCCAGCGGGATGACGCTTCGACTGGCGTTTTCGGTCTGCGTGCACGTCGACGCCGAAGTCATCATCATCGACGAGGCGCTCGCCGTCGGCGACGCCCGGTTTCAATTCAAATGCCACGCGACGCTCGACCAAATGCTGAAGGAAGGTCGCACCATCATCTTCGTTTCCCACGACACGAATTCCGTCAAACGGCTGTGCCAGACCGCCATCCTCCTCGAGCGCGGCCAGGTGCTGGCAAAGGGGAATCCGAACGACATCGTCAACATCTACACCAAACTGATCACCAGCCCCCACGGCATCGAAGCGATCCGCAGCGATTTGGAGGCCTTGCAGCGCAAACCCGACGAATCACCGGCACCCGCCGAAAACCTGGCCGCGTCGCTCGCTCAAACGAGTGACGATGCGCTCAATCCGCTGCGAGCCGAGGAACGCGAGCACCAGCAGGTTTCCGACAAGGAATACACCTATGGTGGAGAACTTGGCAAAATCACCTCGATCATCATGGGCAATGCCCGCGGTGAACCACGCCTCAGTTTTGTCTCGGGCGATGCCGTCACCGTCCGGATTGTTTGCGAGGCCGCGGGCGAAATCCTCGATCCGATTTACGCACTGACGATCAAGGACGTCCGCGGTCAGGAGATTTTCGGGACCAATACTTATTTCCGAGGGGATCGGCCACCCGCCGCTGCCAAAGGGTCGAAGCATCAGGCGACTTTCAGGCTTCAACTGAACGTGATGCCCGGGGTGTATTTCATTTCGCTCGGATGGGTCCGGCTGAATGGCGGAGACGTCGAGGTCATCCAGCGCCGCTACGACGTGATTCGCTTTGAAGTCATGCCGCGCGATCGGT